>JBDSRU010000278.1:0-5001 GCA_039929145.1 Thermoanaerobaculia bacterium | reverse complement strand
CGGCTCGGGCGGCGGCACCGGCGGTGCCTCGGGGGCGGCTGGCCGGCGGCCCGACGGCACTTCGTCCGGTACTTCGTCCGGCGGCTTCGGCGGCGCGGCACAGGGCCTGGCTCGCGATCGCCGCCCGGGCGAGGGCGACGCCGGTGAGAAGGGCTGGCAGAGCCTCTTCCGGCTCGGCGCGGACGGCAAGCTGGCTCGGGTGCGGGTCCGCACCGGACTCTCCGACGGCCGTTTCTCCGAGGTCGTGGAGGGCGAGGTGGCGGTCGGTGATGCGATCGTCGTTGGCCTCGCGACGACCAAGGCCGGACCGGGCGCGAGCGGCAGCCCGCTCGGCCAGGGCGGCCCGGGTGGACGGCGGTTCTAGAATGGCGGCTTCCCCTGCAGGTGGGACCGGGCTGGTCGAGCTCTCCGAGATCGTCAAGATCTACACTCTCGGCGAGGTCGAAGTTCGCGCTCTCGACGGCGTGAGCCTGACGATCGGAGCCGGCGAGTTCGTCGCCATCATGGGTCCGTCCGGCTCCGGGAAGTCAACCCTGATGAACATCATCGGCTGCCTCGACCGGCCGACGAGCGGCCGCTACGTGGTCGACGGTGTCGACGCGTCGGGGCTCGACAAGAATCAGCGTGCCGAGATCCGTAACGCCAAGATCGGCTTCGTCTTCCAGAATTTCAACCTGCTGGCGCGCACCACGGCGCTCGAAAATGTCGAGCTGCCGTTGCTCTACAGCGACCGCCTGACTTCGGCCCGGGAGCGGCACGAGCGGGCGCTCGGGATGCTGGCTCGCGTCGGTCTCGCCGGGCGCGAAGGGCATCGCCCGTCGCAGCTCTCCGGTGGTCAGCAGCAGCGGGTGGCGATCGCGCGCGCCATGATCACCGACCCGGCGATCCTGCTCGCCGACGAGCCGACCGGCAACCTCGACTCGCGCGTCTCGGAAGAGATCATGGCGATCCTGCAGGATCTGAACGAGCAGGGCAGGACGGTGATCATCATCACCCACGAGCCGGACATCGCTCAGTTCGCCGGGCGGGCGGTGGCTTTCCGGGACGGTCTCATCGTCTCCGACCATCCGGTCTCGGACCGGCGTCTCGCCCGCCGCAAGGAGAGTGCCGCATGAGCATCGGGTGGATGCGAGTGGCGAACATCGTCAAGGTGGGACTGCAGTCGATTGCGCGCAACAAGCTGCGCTCGGCGCTCACGATGCTCGGAATCGTGATCGGCGTCGCCTGCGTCATCGCCATGGTCGCCGTTGCTTCCGGCGCCTCGAGCTCGATCCAGGCGCAGATCGACGCTCTCGGCACGAACTTCCTGATGGTCTTTCCCGGCACGACGACCCAGTCGGGCGCGCGGACGTTCTCGGGCTCGTCCAATCTATCGGTCGAGGACGCGGCGGCGATTCGCGCCGAGTGTCCGTCGGTGGCTTATGTCTCGGCGAGCTCCCGGAGCTCGGCGCAGGTGGTGGCGGGAGAGCTCAACTGGTCGACGCAGATCCAGGGCGTGGACGTCGACTGGCCCTTCATCCGGTCGTGGAACCTGTCCTCCGGCGACTTCCTGACCGACGTCGACGTGCGTTCGGCGAGCAAGGTGGCGATTCTCGGGCAGACCGTCGCCGATGCGCTCTTCCCCGACGGCCGGGCGGTCGGTGCGACGATCCGGATCCGGAACGTTCCGTTTCGCGTTCTGGGAGTGCTCGAGAAGAAGGGCGGCTCGACGATGGGGCAGGATCAGGACGACACGATCATCGCGCCCTACACGACGGTGATGAAGCGCCTCGAGGGCCGATCGCGGGTCGGAATGATCCTTGCCGCGGCGTCGTCCCCCGATCGCGTGGCCGAGGCGCAGCGGGAGATCGACGGCCTTCTGCGCCAAAGGCATCGCATCGGCCCCGGCCAGGATGCCGACTTCATGATTCGTTCGCAGGAGGAGATGGCCTCGACGGCGGCGGCGAGCTCGAAGACGCTCTCGGTGCTTCTGGGCTCGGTCGCGGCGATCTCGCTGCTCGTCGGCGGCATCGGCATCATGAACATCATGCTGGTCTCGGTCACCGAGCGGACGCGCGAGATCGGCATCCGCATGGCGATCGGCGCCAAGGGGCGGCATGTCCTGGCGCAGTTCCTGCTCGAGGCCGTGGTGCTCTCGGTGGTCGGAGGACTCATCGGCATCCTCCTGGGTGTCGCCTCGTCCCAGCTCATCGCGCGCTACGCCGGCTGGCCGGTGGCGTTGGGCGCCGGGCCGGTGCTGATGGCCTTCGGCTTCGCCGCCCTCATCGGCATCTTCTTCGGTTTCTATCCCGCGCGCCGCGCCGCGGCGCTGGATCCGATCGACGCCCTGCGTTTCGAGTAGCGGCGGAGCCCGCTGCTCCAGCGATCCATCAGGGCCCGGTTGCACTCCAGTGGGTCGAGAGGCCGGTTTCGAAGTCGTCGTTGAACAGCAACGGATTGCAGACCAGACGCACGTTGTCGATATCGACATATCCGAGCTCAGTGCCACCAGCACTCGCGGTGCTGTGGGAGATGATCATCGCGACCGGCGGATTCCCGGCGGGCAAGGGCACGGTCACACCCAGAGAGGCGCCCGGCGGCGGCCAGGGAAAGCCGAAGGTAAGGGTGGTTGTCGTCGACCCATCGGCGAATTCGAAGCCGACCGCCATGGTGTCGTCCGCTGCGCCCTCCTCGAAGGTGAAGAGAAGATAGGCATAGACCTCTGTTTGCCCGGCGACCGCCATCGGCATGCGCAGCGCCGATGTACTCGCTGCCGTGCTGTTCAGGGCATTGGCGACACAGGCGGCGCTGCCGGCCCCGGCGGTCTCGTTCGAACCACAGAAAACCGGATCGCCGAAAACTGCCGATCGGTGCCATCCCTGGCCGCTTCCCAAAGGCATCGTAGCGGTCCATTCAAGAGGCAGCCCTGTGGGACTCTCGAACTCTTCATTGCCGACGTTGCAGCGCGGCGTGGCGAGCACAAGATTGCGAAAATCGGCCGGAGCGAGGCTGCAGGAGGGGTAGCAGACTTCGCCGGCGCCCGCGCCATCAATCGCCCGGAGTTGCAGGCCGATGCGCCGGCCCGGAGCGGCGTGGAGCGACAGCGGCCCATCGAGCGGCAGCGCCACTTCGTAGATCACTCCGACGAACGGATTGAGTCCCACAGCCGAGCGTTGTCGCGCTCCCAAGGCCTGGGCAGGACAGAATTCAGGGCTCCCGCCGGACATCCTCCACTCGTAGAAGTCGACCGCTCCGCTGACCTCGAACCAGATCTCGCCCTCGCCCGCCCCCGGATCGTTCTGGCAAACCAGGCTGGTCCAGGCGCCGTCGTCGAGCAGGGGTTCTGTGCCACCGTCGTCGTCGAAGAAGAAAATCATGCGGTCGGCGCTCGGTTCGCCCGGACGTCCGTCGATGAGCTGCAGATAGAGCGTGCGCCCGTCGTTGCCGACGCGCGCGCTAACTCCTGTCCCGAGATCGATGGCGATCGCTTCGGACCACTCTCCAGAATCGAGCTCGCCGTCGATCGCCGGCGCCTCACTCATCCAACCGGAGAGCAGGCGGCCGGTTCCCGCGCCGCTTGCCGGGGCCAGGATCAGGAGGCCGGCCAGGCTGAGAGCGGCGGCGATTCTCCCGGACCGCGAAACTTCGATGTATCCCAAGGTGATCCCCCTTTTTGCCGCATCTGGAAGGCGGCGCCTGAAGGGTTCGTGCGATCTCGGGGGGAAACGTCTCAGTCGACAGGCGCAAAGGCCAGAGAGTAGCCGTCGGGCGCGACTGTTTTCGACTCGTCGGCGTCCGGACTAGAGGACTCTCAGCTCCGGCGGTCCGGCGACGACTTCGCCGATCTCGGCGGCTTTGTGGCCGCTCGCGGTGAGCGCGGAGAGGATCGGATCGACGCTCGCCTCGGGCACCGTGAGCAGGAGGCCGCCGGAGGTCTGGGGGTCGAAGATCAGCGCCTGTTCGTTCTCCGTTCTCGCTCCCATCCACCTGACGTACGGCGCGAGGTGACGCCGGTTGGCGCCGGTCGCCCCGGTGGTTACGCCGGCCTCGGTGAGCTCGAAGAAGCGAGGGTGAGAGTGCAGCGAGGAGAAGTCGATCTCGAGCGCGACCCCGGAATTCCGGGCGATGTTCCAGGCATGGCCCGCGAGGCCGAAGCCGGTGACGTCGGTCGCGGCCGAGGCGCCATGGAGCAGCGCCAGACGCGCCCCCTCGGCGTTCGAGCGCTCCATCTCGAGCAGCACCGGCTCGAGATCCGCGGCCGCGATGCGATCGAACTTGAAGGCGTTGACCAGCGCGCCGCTGCCCAGGGGCTTGGTGAGGATCAGCCGGTCCCCGGCCTTTGCCCCCTGGTTGGTGAACAGCCGTGCCGGATCGCCGTAGCCGACCACGGCGAGGCCGAACTTGAGCTCCTGGTCGCGGATCGAATGCCCGCCGAGGACCGCCGCGCCGGCAGCGGTGCAGGCGGCCGCGCTGCCGGCGAGGATGGCGGAGAGGACCTCGGGCGGAGCGTCGGCAGGGAAGCAGCAGAGGTTGAGGGCGAAGAGCGGCTGCCCGCCCATGGCGTAAACATCGGAGCTGGCGTTCGTCGCCGCGATCCAGCCGAAGCGGAACGGATCGTCGCAGACCGGCGGGATGAAGTCGGTGGTGGCGATGAGCGCCTGGTCGCGGAAGAGCATCACGCCAGCGTCGTCAAGAGTCTCCGGACCGACCAGCACGCGGGTGCCCGGTTCGGCGAAATCGATCCGGCCGCCGAGAAAACCGAGCATGCTGCTGAGCTCTCCCGGGCCGATCTTGGCGGCGCAGCCGCCGGCCGAGGCGGCTTGCGAAAGACGATAGGCGGCGGGTTCTGCGGAATCGGGCACGGCTGGTTTCCTGCGGGCCTGGTGGCGCTAGCCGGCACGCCGGATGTCGGCGACGATCTTGATGTGGTGGTGGGTATGCAAGTCGAGGAACCGGACCCCTTGCGCTGCGCTCAGGCCGCCGAAGTACGGATGCGGGAAGACCGGCCGCGCATCCTCGCGC
>JBDSRU010000277.1:0-8532 GCA_039929145.1 Thermoanaerobaculia bacterium | reverse complement strand
GGCACCGAACGCCTTGCGCGCGCACTCGCGGCAGATGAGACCCTCGCCGCTCGCCAGCAGCGCCGCTCCGCCCTCGAGCTCGCGGCCGCACTCCGGGCAGGCGTCCGGCGGCGGGAAGATCCCCGCGGTGCGCAGCAGCCAGCTCTCGAAGTAGCGCGCCACCAGATCGCGGTCGCGGCCGGCCTCGAGCGCCTCGACGGTCGCGTCGAGCAGCCGGTAGAGGATCTCCGCGGGCTCCCCTTCCTGCGCGAACAGCCCCGCCTGCTCGGCGATCGTCGCTCCGAGGAGAATCCCCTCGAGATCGAGCTGCAGGTGCTTCACCGGGCGGATGAGCTCGACCGAGCCGATCCGGACGAGATCGCGGCCTTCCTTCTCCATCCAGCCGATACGCGCCTTGGCGAGCGGCTGCAGCTCACCTGCGAACCGGCTGAAACGCCGCTTCGCCCCCCGCGCCACTCCCCGCCGTTTGCCTTCTTCGCGGGTCAGGAAGACGACGATCCGGTCGGCCTCCTGGAGGTCCGAAACCTCGAGCATCAGCGCTTCGGCCTGATGAAACTTCACCTGCGCAGCTTATCCCGGGGCAGCCGGCACCGGATCTGCGTGCAGATCAGCGCGCCAGGTGGCTGAGGAGCACTGCGGCGAGGCCGAAGTAGATCAGGATGCCGGTGATGTCGTTGGCCGTCGAGAGCACCGGTCCGGAAGCCACCGCGGGATCGAAGCCGAGCCGCTCGAGCGCCAGGGGCAGCAGCGCGCCGGTAGCGGAGGCCATGAGGATGGCGAAGAAGAGCGCAATTCCGACGACCAGGCCGAGCATCGGGTTCTGCCAGAACAGGAGCGCCGCGACGCCGACCAGCAGGCCGCAGGCGAGGCCGAGGAGGACCGCGACCCGGAGCTGGCGGACGAGAAAGGCACCATACCGCCCCTCTCCGGCCTCGAGCCGGCCCGAGGCGAGGCCGCGCACCGCGACCGTCGAGGTCTGGCTGCCGATCGAACCGCCCAACCCCATGATCACCGGTACGAAGGCGAGCAGGAAGAGGGCGTCCTGAAACCTCAGCTGGAAGAACTGCAGCAGAAAGCCGACCGCCAGCAGGCCGACGAGGCTCACCAGGAGGGAGGGCAACCGCAATCCAGCGACCTTCAGGGAGTGTCCCTCGTACAGCAGCTCGTCGTCCGAAGAGCCGGCCAGCTTGAAGAGGTCTTCGGTGGCCTCTTCCTTGACGACGTCGATGATGTCGTCGACGGTGACGATGCCGACCAGCCGGTTCTGGTCGTCGACCACCGGCACCGCCAGCAGGTCGTAGCGCGCTGCCTGGGCCGCGACCTCTTCCTGGTCGGTGTCGACGTGAACCTTGATGACCGAGCGCTGCATGATCTCGCCGAGGGTCTGCGGTGGCCGCGAGAGCAACAGCTGGCGCAGCGAGGTGACGCCGACGAGATGGGCATCGCGGTCGATGACGTAGAGATAGAAGATCATCTCGAGGTCGCGTTTCTGCTGGATCGCCGCGATCGCCGACTGGACAGTCTCCCCCTCGGCCAGCGCGAAGTACTCCGGATCCATGATCCGTCCGGCGCTGCCCTCGCGATGCGCCAGGTGGGCCTGCATCTCCGAGCGGCCGGAAAGGTCGACCAGCTCGAGCAGACGGTCGTGGAGATCGGCCGGCAGCGACTCGAGGACGAAGACCGCGTCATCGACCGGCAGGCGTTCGAGGAGCCGCGCGGTGCGTTCCGGCGGCAGGTTCTCGAGCAGCTCGAGGCGCTGCGCCGGCGCCATCTCCGTCAGCACGTCGCCGGCGGTGTCGGCGTAATCGGCGCTCAGGATGTCGAAGACCTGGCGGCGTTCGGAGCTGCCCAGATCGGCGAGCAGCATCGCCACGTCTTCAGGACGAGCCCGACCGAGGAGGCGCGAGATGTTGACCTCGGCGCCGCGCTCCTGGAACTTCCTCAGCGTATCCGCGAGCAGCTGACGCCGAGGCGATTCCTGCGGCGTCGGGGCGTCCACGGAGACGAATGTAGCACAGCGACTTGCGCCCTCAGGGCGCGATAAGCTCGCCTCCGATGACCCGTCCTCTAGCCCTCATCGTCGACGACGAAGCCGGCATTCTCACGACGCTCGGCGGCATTCTCACCGACCACGGCTTCGAGGTCGCGACGACCCCGAGCGGCGCCGAGGCGCTCGAAATTTACGCCTCCCGTGGGCCCGAGATCGTCTTCCTCGATGTCTGGCTTCCCGACCGCGATGGCCTCGAAACGCTGCAGATGCTGCGCGAGGCCGATCCGAAGGCGACGGTGATCATGATCTCCGGCCACGGCACCGCGGCGACCGCCGTGCGAGCGATCAAGATGGGGGCGTTCGACTACCTCGAGAAGCCGCTGTCGTACGAACAGGTGATGGCGGCGGCCCGCGCCGGACTCGCCCACCACCGGGCGCCCGCCGCCGATCCGGCAGTCCGCGTGCCGGAAGACTCCGGCGGTTTCGCCAACCACAACGAGCCACGGCGCCTCCCGATCCCGCCGCTCCTGCATCTCGAGCTGAGCGCGCTCCCCCAGCGCACGCTGCGCCGGAACACGGTGCTCTACGGCATGGGCCTGCACTCGGGTGGCCGCACCGGAATGGTGCTGCAGCCGCTTCCTGCCGGCTCGGGAATCCACTTCCATTCGCTCCCCTCCGGAGATTCGATCCCCGCGCACGTCTCGGCGGTCGGCGATACGGACTACGCCACGACCCTGGGCCACAACGGCTCGACGGTGAAGACGGTCGAGCATCTGCTCTCGGCGCTCCACGCCTCGGGAATCACCAACCTGTTGATCAAGGTGCACGGAGAGGTGCCGGTGCTCGACGGTTCAGCGGCCGAGTTCTGCCGCACGCTCGAGGAGATCGGCATCGAGGATCAGGGCGCACCGCGCCAGGAGTTCGTAGTCGACAAGGTCTACGAGGTCGGCACGGGCGAGAAGAGGTTGACTCTGGAACCGTTCGACGGCTTCGCGGTCTCCTACCTGCTGCGCTATCCGCCGCCGATCGGCGAGCAGTTCTACGACTTCGAGCTCATGAGCTTCGAAGCGTTCAAACGCGAGATCGCCCCGGCGCGCACTTTCGGATTCCTGCGCGACCTGAAGATGATGAACGAGATCGGTCTGGGCTCCGGCGGACGCCTCGACAACTTCATCCTGGTGGGCGAAGACCACGTAGTGAACACCGAGCTGCGCTTCCCGGACGAGTTCGTCCGCCACAAGATTCTCGACATCATCGGGGATCTCTATTTGCTGGGCTACCCCATCCGCGGACGGGTTCGGGCGCATCTGACCGGCCATCGCGACAACATCGCCCTGGTGCGCAAGCTGGTAGCGGAGAATCAGGTCGATTAGACGGCCTCGCGGGCCGGGTCCGGGCGAGCCACGGAGCCCTTCCACTTCCAGAGCAGCCCGATCATGAGGAGGCTCACGATCGGGCTGAATAGGCTGGACTCCGGGCCGAAAGCGCCACCCGTGAGCCATTCAGCCCTTCCTTGAAAGATGGGCCTCCACCAGCCTGCCTGGTCGTAGCCACTGACGCCGAATCCCAGGAGACTGCCCAGGCCCCAATTCCAGCCGAGGTGCAGGCCCACGGGCAGGGCCAAACTTCGGGTGCGCAGGTAGGCTAGCCCCAGCAACACCGCACCGAGGAACAGGTCGAGCAAGGCCACGATCTCGGTGGCGCCCTGCATGCCTGGATTGCCCGCATGACCCAGAGCGAACAGCGACGCCAAGGCGATCAGTGCCGGCCAAGGGCCCACGCCGTCCATCAGTCGCTGGAAAAGGAAACCTCGAAACAGAGTCTCCCCGAAAAGCGCCACAAACAGGAAAACGTAGAGCCCGGTCAGGAGCGTGCCGGCACTTCGCGCCGGATCCAGCTGGAAGCGCACGCCGCCGAGGATCCAGATCATGCTTACGACAGCCAGCCCCGTGCCCAGGCCGAACACCGTGCCCCAGGCGATCTCCCTCCACCAGCGACGATCCAGACGAAAACCGACATTGGACAAGGGCTCCCTGCGCAGCCGCGTGCAGGCCCAGGTCGCCAGCAGCAGGAACAGAAATGGCGCCGGCTCGAGCAGGAGATCGGGCAGCCCCAGCCCCTTCAGGCCGTGGGTCACCGGTTTGTAGGCCAGGCGCGTGAGTGCGACGAATCCGATGAAGACGAGCACCCACCAACCGTTGCGCAGTCGCCGGTCGGCATCGAAGATCAGGGATTTCAGGTTGGGCTTCATGGCCTCGCCGTGATTCTCGGTTTGCGCCAACGGCAGGGACCCAGTCACAAGTGGGTCGAAGGAGTGCCGATGCACGCGTCTGGAGAGTCAACGACAAGGCGATCGATTTCTTTCGCGGGCGAAGCCGACGTCCTGCCTGCGGCGACTCCGCGGCGTTCAATCGCGATTTCGCCCCCGACGCTCACCTTCGGCTTTCTGCGCGACCTCAGGATGATGAGCGAGCTCAGACTTGGTTCCGGCGCCAGGCTGGACAACGTCACCCGCGTCGGCGAGGCCCACGTGGTGAACACCGAGCTCCGCTTGCCAGGCGAGTTCGTTCGCTGCAGGAACCTCGACACAATCGGGAGCCTCTATCTACTCGGCGACCCCAGCTGAGGCCGCTTCCGCGCCCAGATCACCGGCCACCCCGACCAGGTCGCCCTGCTCCGCAAGCGGATGGCGAAGAACCGGTTCGGCTACACGACCTTCGAATCGGCCGACCGTCGCCGTCTTCGAATCGTCCAAGCCGACGCGAGCGCAATCCCACCCAACACCGCCACGGCGAACAGACCGTTCGCTCGACGAGTTCCCATCACTCGAATGGTCGTCTCCTTGCTCCGGGCATAAACCGCTGTCCGCTCAGAGACGACGTGAACCCGCACTTCATAGTCGCCCTCGACTGCATCGGCGCCGAGTTGCAGTTTCAAGATCATCGCACTCTGCTGACCTGCTTCGATTGCCCGAATCACGACGGGCAGCGCCTCGACGGAGAGGCCGAGTGGAGCCGCGACAATCACCCTGACATCCTGCGCTGCTGCTCGCCCGCTGTTGACAACGGTCAGGGGGATCTCTCGGCCAGTTCCAGCCTCAAGCTTGACGGAAAGAGTCTCTGCCAGGAGGTCCAGTTCCGGCCTTCCAATTGCTCGCAACAGAAGGGTGAGATCCGCCAACTCCTCGTCTCCCTCCGGAGCACCCGCAACCAAAACCAGCGCGAGCTCTTTGTCGCTCCAATTGGCACTGTCCTTCTCTGGCACCGAGATCCTCGCGACTACGGGAACGCGATCCACCCCCTGTGGAAACTGGATGCGTCTCAGCCGCGAGCTCTTCGACTGGTCCAGGATTTCGTAGCTGAAACCTGTCGGAAGACCGCGCAGTTCAAGTTGCACTTCGGAGATCTCCGACCTCGATCGCTCGACGATGACATCAAAATTCACCGTCTCGCCAAGCGACCCATCCTGAGAGGAGTTCAGGCACGAGAGCTGGATTGCAGTGAGACCCGCGTCGCGCTGTACGGGAACCTTGATTTCGTCGCGACGGCTGCCCGAGATCGAAACAACGGAAACCTCGGTAACATCTCGAATCAGCTCGAACTCCAGTTCGCTGGGAGAGGATGCTCCCGCGGCAAAAGTGAGCAATTGCTGGAAGGGCCGACCAACAACTAGACCCTCGTGCTCGACGCTGATGATGGCCGACTGTCCGAAACGCTCCGCGGCGGTGCCGTTCGAACCGAACCTCAACCGGATGCGTGGCTGCCCGGACCTCTGCTGGCTCCGGGTCACACTGAGCAACCTCACGGGAGGGAGAGCCGAGGTCAGTGCGGCTTTGGCCTTCTCCGTTTCGATTCTCGCGCGCGCCAGCCGGCTTCGAAAACGACGAAGTTCGACTTCCGAGGCAAGTCCTTCCTCCTGGAGCTTTTCCTGAAGTTGAACGTCGGCCTCAATCTCGCTTTCTGCAATTTCTGCACTCTCGACACTGAGCTGCAACTCGGGTGCGCTCTGACTCGAAACCGTCGCAGGTACTAGCGACGCGAGCAGCACCAAGGCTTTGCTACATCTCCTTGCTATGCCTGTCATCCATCAGCTCCACTGCTCGATGCGTCCGGTTGCCGCAAATCTTCGTCAGGAATGACGCGTCCCGTCTCGAGCGTCAGTACTCGAGCGCTTGCCTCTCTTGCCGAATCGAGGTCATGGGTAGCGACGAGTAGGGCACAACCATCCATCGATAGGCGCAACAGGGCCGTCGCCAAGTCTCGCCGCGTCGTCGGATCCAAACCAGACGTCGGCTCGTCCAAGACAAAGACTCGTGCACCTTTCAGAAGGCCTAACGCGAGCGCAAGCTTCTGACGCATGCCCTTACTATAGGAGCCGGTCGGTCGCGCCAATGCCTCCAAGGGAAAGCGGACGTCCGCCAAGAATGCACGGGATCTATCTTCAGCCGGTGCGCGACCAGTCAGATTCCCGAAGAACGCAAGAACCTCAGCCCCAGTAAGATGCGGATAGATTCGCGCTACCTCAGGCACATAGGCGGTCTGCGATCGCAGTGATCTCGAGGCCAGCCATGGATCCTCCCCTACTACCCTCACACTGCCGGCTGCGGGACGAAGAAACCCGAGACAAAGCGAGAGAAGTGTTGTCTTGCCGGCGCCGTTCTCTCCAAGAAGCGCCACAGTCTCGCCCCACTGAACGTTGAACGAGACGCCGCGCAGCACCGGCTGATTTGGCGAGAACGCGAATGCAACATCCTCAAGTGCAATGGCTGCAAGAGAACTATGCACGAGGGTCGAGGCTCCAAAATGCTCCGATTCCGAGAAATATCCAGATGAGGCCGAAGACAGCGATGGCCGTCGCTGGAAAAAGGCAATCCTGCATAGTTGTTCGCAACCGACACCAGGGCATCTCGAACTGGACTAACAGGTGGTTGTACTCTTCTGATGTCGAAAGCGCCAAACCGCTATCACCAGTCATGCTCAGATAGAAGCGCTGGCTCTCCGCCAGTCGGAGGCCGATCCTGTCGTAGTACTCGCGCGCTGCAGAGTAGAAAAGCTCGCGCTGTGCGTTGCCAGACTGCGCAATCTCGGCGGCGGCCGCCTGAAAGAGCGCAGTCGGTGAGAGCGTCAAGAACATGAGGGCTCTTCGCGCTTGGCTGCGGTCGATTCTTGCCTGCTCCTCCCAAACTCGGGCAGAGAGCTCTCTTCGTTCTCGATTGAGTGCCTCCTGCGCTTCTCCCTGCGCTACTTTGAACGTGGACTTGGCGGCCGGATCGTTCAAGCCAGCCCTCGCATACTCACCAAAGAGCTTGGTAACTGCCTCCTGATAATGCCGGCGCAGTCCGGAGAGCGATTCTTCCTCAAAGACCGAAAGCTGTACCAAGCGCTCCGCGACTTCGGTTCTAGCCGAAAGAGCCGGCAGAACGCGAGGCGCCACAAGTACAAATAGGGACCAGAGTACGAGTCCCAGCAACAGGGAGGTACCGGGCTGTTTGGCCAGGCAGCTGGCTGCCAGACCGACGCAGACCCAAGCGGACAGATAAAGCCCGGACAGAGCAGCGAACAGCAGCCACCGCGCGGGGTCTCCCACGGGGAAGCCCATTACCTTCAGGCAAGCTGCCCCAGCGCCCAACGCGCCAAGCAGCCAGGCGAATACAACAGATGTCAACGCTGCAAATTTCGCCAGAAGTACTTGACGCCGACTTACAGGGTAGGAGAGCAGGAGCGCAAGTGTTCCATTTGAGCGCTCGCCCGAGATCGAGTCATAACTGACCACGACTGTCAGCAAGGAAAGCGCTACCGCCACGACAAACGATAGATCGAAAGTACCGACCACCGACTCCAGCGTCGCTCGTGCCGACCGACTCTCGCCGAAGCGGAGTCGCTCCTTCGTCGAGAAAAACCGCTGCGGCAAGGCGCTGTCCAGTCCGACAGCCAAGGGCCTGAGTGAGGAGGCAGCCCTGACGCTGCTTACCTCAAGCGGCTCGTTGCGGACTAGCTGTGCGCGGACCTCCTCCTCCCAACGCGCGCTTAAAAGGTTCTCTTCATGCCGGATAGACAGTAGTCGGTGGGACTCCGAAAAGGCGCTCCCCAGAGCCAGAGCGACACAGAATATCCCTCCCAGCACCAATCGCTGGTCGCGGCTGAGTTCGACAATCTCTCGCCTCACCAGCGCGACGAAAGCGCCGCGGAACTCTTTCACTACCTGCCTTTCGGACAATCACCGGTTGGGCACGATGCGCGCTTCAGCATCTCGTCGAAGTCTTCAGGCTCGCAGCCCCGAGCGACGCCGACGCCAAAGCCCTCCTCGCGACGAAACAGCCTCAGACAACCATTCAGGGCGTTCGTCACGGGCTCCTCTACAAAGAGTCCGAAGACTACGTGTCCACTGCGTTCCACTAACCACGTGCCGTCCGCTTGCATCGAAGAGAACTCGTAGGTTGTCGGCAATTCCATGACCGCCTTGCTCGACGCTACGCCAGCGAGACTCGACTCAAGATCCGCCGCAAATGTGCAGTCGACACTCTTCGACTCTCGGGAACCTGC
>JBDSRU010000276.1:0-9097 GCA_039929145.1 Thermoanaerobaculia bacterium | reverse complement strand
CCGCCGCCGTCACCCGCACGAACTCCGCCTTGGTCCTCAAATCCTCGATCGAGGCACACCCCGCCAACCCCATCCCGGAGCGCAGCCCGCCGGTCAGTTGCGGCAGCATCTGGTGCACGCTGCCCTTGTACGGCACCATCCCCTCGATCCCCTCCGGCACCAGCTTGCTGAGCGCGCCGCTGCCTTCCTGGAAGTAGCGCTCGGCGCTGCCACCGGCCATGGCGGAGAGGGAGCCCATGCCGCGGTAGGCCTTGTAGGTGCGACCCTGGTACAGGATGGTCTCGCCCGGGCTCTCTTCGGTGCCGGCGAACAGCGAGCCGATCATGATAGTGGCGGCGCCGGCGGCGATCGCCTTGGTGATGTCGCCGGAGAACTTGACGCCGCCGTCGGCGATCACCGGTACCCCGGCGTTGCCGGCGACGTCGACGCAGTCGTTGATGGCAGTGATCTGCGGCACACCGGCGCCGGTGACGATGCGGGTGGTGCAAATCGATCCCGGGCCGATGCCGATCTTGACGGCGTCGGCGCCGCGCTCGATGGCGGCGCGCGTGCCCTCGGCCGTCGCGACGTTGCCGACCATCAACGCGACATCGGGAAAGCGCTGGCGCAGGATCGCCGCGGCGTCGAGGACGCCCTTGCTGTGGGCGTGCGACGAATCGAGCACCAGGAGATCGACCTTGGCGTCCACCAGCGCGGCAGCGCGCTCGAGATACTCGCCAGAGGCGCCGATCGCGCCACCGACGCGCAGACGGCCGAGCTCGTCCTTGCAGGCTCGCGGGTACTCGATCATCTTCTGGATGTCCTTGACCGTGATCAGGCCCTTCAGCCCGCCCGCCGGGTCCACGACCAGCAGCTTCTCGATCTTGTGCTTGTGCAGCAGCGCCTTGGCTTCGTCGAGCGTCGTGCCTTCGGGCACCGTCACCAGGTTCTCGCGCGTCATGAGGTCGGCGATCCGCCGATTCAGATTGCTCTCGAAGCGCAGGTCGCGGTTGGTGAGGATGCCGACCAGTCGCCCTTCAGCGTCGGTGACCGGCACGCCCGAGATCTTGAAATGCGCCATGAGTTCGAGCGCTTCCGAGATCCGCTGCTCGGGGCGCATCGTCACCGGGTCGACGATCATTCCGGCCTCGCTGCGCTTCACCTTATCGACTTCGGCCGCCTGCAGATCGATGGAGAGGTTCTTGTGAATGATTCCGAGGCCGCCTTCCTGCGCGAGGGCGATCGCCAGACGGGACTCGGTCACCGTGTCCATGGCCGCCGAGAGGATCGGAATATTGAGGTAGATCTCGCGACAGAGGCGGGTGCGAAGATCGACCTCGTTCGGATGCACGGTCGAATAGCCCGGCTCGATCAGGACGTCGTCGAAAGTCAGGGCGAGGCGGGGAGCGTTCGCGGGTTCGGTCATTTTTTGGGTGGTGGGAGAGAGGAATCCTGCCGCCTCGCCCGCCGCGAGTAGAATATCAAAGTCAGGCAGTCTCTAGCGGGCTGCCGAAAGGAGCAATGCGATGAAAAGGAATGGAGCTGTCTCTCGTGCATTGAGTGGGTGGGTGCTGGTGCTTGCGGTCGCAATGGCGGCTCCGGCGCTGGCGCAGGGCCAAGGCGAGAAGCCGATGACGCCGGAGCAGAAGGCGCAGATGGATGTCTGGATGAAGGCGATGACACCGGGCAAGGAGCACCAGGACCTGGCGGCGAAGGTCGGAACCTGGGAGGGCACGACGAAGATGTGGGACTCGCCGACAACGCCGCCGCAGGTCAGCCAGGCGCGCGCCGAGCGCAAGATGGCGCTGGGCGGACGGGTTCTCGTCGACAGCTGGACCGGCGTCATGATGGGCATGCCGTTCGAAGGCATGGGTACGACCGGCTTCAACAACGTGGACGGCAAATGGTGGGGGACGTGGGTCGACAACTTCAGCACCGGCATCATGACCTCAACGGGCTCCTGCGACCCTGACCCGAAGAAGGGCTGTACTTTTGTCGGCACCTACGTCGATCCGATGAGCGGCAAGACCAAGCAGAACCGCCAGGCGGTCAACTGGCCTACAGCCGACGAAGAGCGGATGGAGATGTGGGAGAAGGGCGCCGACGGCAAGGACTGGAAGATGATGGAGATCGCGATCCACCGCGTCAAGAAGTAAACGCAGCCGCCGGCTCTCGAAGCGGCCCTTCGACGCGGCGCGCGCAGCCGCGTCGGAGGGACGCCGGGCCTTCACTTCGCGGCGCTACGCCGCGCCGCTGGCGGTCGCGCCGTGGCACTTCTTGTACTTCTTGCCGGAGCCACAAGGGCACGGGTCGTTGCGGCCGGTCTTGTCTTCGACCCGGACCGGTTGGGGTGCCGGCGGCGGACCAGGCCGGCCGGGAGGGCCTCCGGGCATCCCGGGAGCGGCTCCAGGCGCCGCCGCGGATGCCGGCAGGCCTTGCGGCGCAGAAAAGACCAGCCGTTGCGCGGGAGCGGCGCGCTCGCGACGGAGGCGCTCCTCCTCGAGCTGCTGCTCGGAGACCGGCTCCATGCGGAACAGGGTCTTCACCGCCGTATCTTCGACCCGCTCCTTGAGCGCCTGGAAGAGCTCGTAGCTCTCCTTCTTGTACTCCTGGAGCGGATCGCGCTGCCCGTAGCCGCGCAGGCCGATGCCTTCCTTCAGATGGTCGAGCGCCAGCAGGTGGTCCTTCCAGGCGAGGTCCACGTAGCGCAGCAGGACGTCGCGCTCGAGCATGCGGAGCAGCTCCCCGCCGAGCCGCGCCTCTTTGTCGAGGTACTTGGCCTCCGCCATTCCCCAGACCTCCTCGGAGATCTCGGCGGCGGTCATGTCGTCCAGTTTGAGTCCCCGGGCGTGAAGGTCGATGTCGAAGTAGGCGAGGACATCCTTGACGAGCTCGGAGAGCGTCCACTCCGAGGGCTCGGTCTTCTCGGGGCAGTGGGTGGCGACCAGCGTCTCGACGATGTCCTTGCTCACGCCAAGGACGTACTCGCGCCCCTCCTTGCCGTCGAAGATGTCGCGCCGCAACTTGTAGATCGCCTCGCGCTGCTTGTTCATCACGTCGTCGTACTCGAGGAGATGCTTGCGGGTCTCGAAGTTCCTGCCTTCGACCTGTTTCTGGGCGCGCTCGATGGCGCGCGACACCATGGTGTGCTCGATCGCCTCGCCCTCTTCCATTCCGAGACGGCCCATCAGGCCCTGGATGCGCTCCGAACCGAAGAGCCGCATGAGGTCGTCCTCGAGCGACATGAAGAAGCGCGAGGAGCCGGGATCTCCCTGGCGGCCAGCGCGCCCGCGCAGCTGGTTGTCGATCCGGCGCGACTCGTGGCGTTCGGTGCCGATGATGTGCAGGCCGCCCGCCGCGAGCACCTCTTCGCGCTCGCGCGCGCAGGTGACGAGGTATTGGTCGTAGGCCGCCTTGTAGGCTTCGGCCTCGGCCTCGAGAGTCGGATCCGCTTCGGAGCGCGAGAGCCCTTCGGGGTTTCCGCCGAGAAGGATGTCGGTGCCGCGTCCGGCCATGTTGGTGGCGATGGTCACCGAGCCCTTGCGCCCGGCCTGGGCGACGATCGAAGCCTCGCGCTCGTGGTACTTGGCGTTCAGGACGACGTGCGGAATCCCCTTGCGCTTGAGCAGGCCCGAGAGCATCTCGCTCCTCTCGATCGAAAGCGTGCCGACGAGGGTCGGCTGACCGCGCTTGTGGCAGTCCTCGATCTCCTCGACGGTGGCGTCCCACTTCTCGCGCGCCGAGCGGAATACGAGATCGGGTCGGTCGTCGCGAACCATGTCCCGGTTGGTCGGCACGACGACCACGTCGAGCTTGTAGATGTGCTCGAACTCGGAGGCCTCGGTGACCGCGGTGCCGGTCATGCCCGAGAGCTTCGAGTACATGCGGAAGAAGTTCTGGAAGGTGATGGTCGCGAGGGTCTGGTTCTCGCGCTCGATCTTCACGCCCTCCTTGGCCTCGACCGCCTGATGCAGGCCGTCGGACCAACGGCGGCCGGGCATCATCCGGCCGGTGAACTCGTCGACGATGACCACCTGGCCGTCCTTGATCAGATACTCGACGTCGCGCTGGTAGAGGTAGTGCGCGCGCAGGCCCTGGTTGACGCCATGGATCAGGTCCATGTTCTCGATGTCGTAGAGATTCTCGACGCCGAGAAGTTTCTCGACGTGCGCCACGCCCTGATCGGTGAGCGCCACGGTATGGGCTTTCTCGTCGACCAGGAAGTCGCCCGTCGAGCTCTTGTTGCCGTCCTTGTCGGTGATCTCTTCGCCGCGCTCGAGCTTGGGGATGATCTTGTCGACGTGGTAGTACTTGTCGACCGACTCCTCGGAGGGACCGGAGATGATCAGCGGTGTCCGCGCCTCGTCGATGAGGATCGAGTCGACCTCGTCGACGATGGCGAAGTAATGACCGCGCTGCACCATCGCCGCGAGATCGAACTTCATGTTGTCGCGCAGGTAGTCGAAACCGAGCTCGTTGTTGGTGCAGTAGGTGATGTCGCACTGGTAGGCGCCCCGCCGGTTCACGTCGGAGATGTCGTGCTGGACGATTCCGACCGTGAGCCCGAGGAACTGATGGATGCGACCCATCCACTCGGCGTCACGGCGCGCCAGATAGTCGTTGACCGTGACGATATGGACGCCCTTGCCGGCGAGCGCATTCAGGTAGCTCGGGAGCGTCGCCACGAGGGTCTTGCCCTCGCCGGTCCGCATCTCGGCGATCTTGCCCTGGTGGAGGACCATGCCGCCGATGAGCTGAACGTCGTAGTGGCGCATGCCGAGGACCCGGCGCGCCGCCTCGCGAACCACGGCAAAGGCCGGCACAAGCAGATCGTCGAGTGTCTTGCCGGCGGCGAGCTCGAGGCGGAATTCGCCGGTCTTGGCGCGCAGGGCCTCGTCGGAAAGCAGGCGGGTCGCGGGTTCCAGCGCGTTGATCGCTGCGACCATCGGCAGCAGGCGCTTGACGTCACGCTCGTGTTTGTTGCCAAAAACCTTCGTGATGACCTTATTCAGCATGCGGTCGATTTCATCCGGAGGAGGCGCCGCCGCGGAACGCGACAGCGAAAACGGATTCTAGCAGAGCGCGCAACGGCACCTGCCGTCGGAGCGCCCGGGCTCCTCAGGCTTCAGGTGTCCGCGCCGCAGGAGCGGCGGGCGCAGATGCGGGCTGGAAGCGGGTCCTGGCGGATCAGAGCGCGCCGTCGGCGCGGTCGAGGATGTAGGCCAGGGGATTCGTCGCTTGGCCGTTGACCTGCACCTCGTAGTGCAGGTGGTAGCCAGTCGAGCGTCCGGAGTTGCCGACCAGGCCGACAATGGCGCCCCGTTCGACGCGCTGGCCCGGTGTCACGTTGATGCGCGAAAGGTGACCGTAGATCGTCGTCACGCCGAAGCCATGGGCGACGAAGACCGCTCGTCCGAGGCCACCGTACTGTTCGGTCTTGGTCACCACGCCGTCGGCACTGGCCTTGAC
Source organism: Thermoanaerobaculia bacterium (assembly GCA_039929145.1). Lineage (GTDB taxonomy): Bacteria > Acidobacteriota > Thermoanaerobaculia > Multivoradales > JAGPDF01 > JAGPDF01. The sequence continues at coordinate 3,649 of JBDSRU010000276.1, read as the reverse complement.
CGGCTTGCCCGGCGGGGCGGAGATATCGACGCCGGAGTGATAGGCGCGCTGGCCGGTGATCGGATCGCGGCGGAAGCCGAAGGCGCTGGTGTAGATCCCCCGGACCGGAGCGATCGACGGGGTGGAGGAGATCAGGCGAAGGTTGTCGGAGAGCCGGGATTCGACCTGCTCGAGGGTCTGGTTGAGGAACTCCGATCGTCCCTCGACCGCGGCGAGCTGAGCCGCCGCGCCCGATTCCGAACCGCTGTCCGCGGCTGACGGCAACGGGCCACCGACGCCGGCTTCGGAGCTCGCGCCGAGATTCTCGAGGCCGGCGACGATGGCCAGCTTGCGCGTGCGATCTTCGGAGTCGGAAAGCCGCGTCTGCAGGCCGTCCAGCCGGTTTTCGAAGGATTGATTGGTGAGGCGGAGGGTTTCGTTTTCGTCCTGCAGGCGGGCGAGCTCGCCGCGATTGACCCGAGAAGAGAAGGCCGACCAGCTGGAGTAGGCGGCCGCCAGCGTCAAGAGGCCGACGACGGCGGAGAGGGCGACGACCTGGACCTGGCTCACCCGCCACTTGCGGAAGCGCGATCCTTCATTGCGTACCAGAATCAGCGTGTAATGTTTGGAGTGCATGCCCTTCTCGTCTCGAGGAAATGGAGCCGGATCGGCGACCAACCGCTGAGCGCTTGCGTGCGGCGAATTGTATAGGTTGAGACGATCCTGTCAACCCGTAATTCAAGGAAATGGTTTTTTCGCATTTCGATCTTCAAAGTTTTGCCATCCGGCGGTCCAGCGAACGGTACTGGATTGCCTCGGCGAGATGCGCCGGCTCGATCCTTTCGGAATCCGCGAGGTCGGCGATCGTACGCGCCACCTTGAGCACCCGGTGAAGAGCCCGGGCGGAGAGTCCGAGGCGCTCGAAGGCTGCGTCGAGCAGCGTCTGGCCGGCTGGCGTGACCGGACACTCGCGATAGATGGCCGTCGCCGTCAGGCTGGCGTTGACCGGACTCGGATGGTCTGCAGGGAAACGCCGGCGCTGACGCTCACGCGCCGCGAGAACACGGGCGGCGAGATCGGCCGAGGCCTGCGCGGGACGCTCCTTCAGCTCCTGCAGACGGATCGCCGGCACCTCGACGTGCAGATCGATGCGATCGAGCAGCGGCCCCGAGACTCGCGCGCGATAGCGCTCGATCGCCGGCAGCGGGCAGCGGCAGGCGCGCCGTTGATCCCCGAGATGCCCGCACGGGCACGGGTTCATCGCCGCGAGCAGCGTGAAACGAGCCGGGAACTGCAGCCAGGCGCGGGCCCGAACCACGGTGACCTGGCCCTCTTCGAGCGGTTGCCGAAGCGCCTCGAGCGCGTCGCGGTGGAACTCTCCGAGCTCGTCCAGGAAGAGCACCCCGCCGTGCGCGAGGCTGACCTCGCCCGGACGCGGGATCGGACCTCCGCCGACCATTCCGGCGGCGCTCACGCCGGGATGAGGGGCGCGGAAGGGCCGACGCCGCAACAGCCCGGCGGGAGGGCGCTCTGCGACCAGCGAATGGATCTTGGTGACTGCCACCGCTTCAGCGAGCGTCAGCGGCGGCAGGATCGACGGCAGGGCGCGAGCCATCATCGTCTTGCCGGCACCGGGGGGCCCGATGAGCAGCAGATTGTGCCCGCCCGCCGCGGCGACTTCGAGGGCCCGCTTGGCGGCCTCCTGGCCGCGGATCTCGGCGAAGTCGGTCGCCGTCGCCCCTGCCCCTTCAATGCCGAGGGCATCGAGCTCCCAGCAGCCGGCGCTCGGGGTCTCGGGAATCCGGGCGATGCCCAGAAGATGCTCGACCGCCTCGTTGACACTGCGTAGACCGTGCACCGCGAGCGCCCCGGTCGCGGCCGCTTCGCCGGCGTTGGCGGCCGGCAGAAGAAGCTCCCGGCAGTCGAGCCGCCGTCCCAGGTCGGCGATCGCCAGGCCGCCCCGGACCGGACGGATCGCGCCGTCGAGTCCGAGTTCGCCGCACAGGAGCGAGCCGGCGAGGGCCTCCGGAGGCAGCGCGCCGTGAGCGGCGAGCAGAGCCAGGGCGATCGCCAGATCGAGATGGTTGCCCTCCTTGCGCAGGTCCGCCGGGGCGAGATTGATCGTCACGGCCCGGGGCGGCAGATCGAAACCGCAGTTGCGCAAGGCGCTGCGCACGCGCTCGCGGCTCTCCCGCACCGCAGCATCGGGGAGGCCGACGATCTGCATCACCGGCAGGCCGGTCTGGACGTCGACCTCGACCTGCACGGGACGGGCTTCGATTCCCCAGGGGGTCGCGGAAAGCGCACGTGCCAGCATCGAAGAGTAAGGACGGAAAGACGGCGGTGAATCTGGCGGCGGCCGGCCTTTGCGGAGATCCCGTGCCGAAAGGCAGGTCATTCGCTAGACTGTGCCGGCCTTGCGACCCTACCTCGACCTGCTGCGACAGATCCTGGACCGCGGCGTCGAAAAGGCCGACCGGACAGGCACCGGCACGCTTTCCCTCTTCGGTCACCAGATGCGCTTCGATCTGCGCGACGGATTTCCGCTCGTGACCACGAAGAGGCTCCATCTCAAGTCGATCGTGCACGAGCTCATCTGGTTCCTCTCCGGGAGTACCAACGTCGCCTATCTACGCGAGCACGGCGTGACGATCTGGGACGAATGGGCCGACCCGGCGGGCGAGCTGGGTCCGGTCTACGGGCATCAGTGGCGCGCCTGGCCGGCGCCGGACGGGCGTGCGATCGACCAGATCTCCCGTCTCGTCGAGGGGCTGCGCGAAAACCCCGACTCCCGTCGCCACATCGTTTCGGCGTGGAACCCGGCCGAGCTCGACCGGATGGCGCTGCCGCCCTGCCATGCCCTCTTCCAGTTCTACGTCGCGCGGGGCGAGCTTTCCTGCCAGCTCTATCAGCGCAGCGCCGATGTCTTCCTCGGCGTGCCCTTCAACATCGCCTCCTATGCCCTGCTCCTCGCGATGGTCGCGCAAGTGACGGGGCTGCGGCCCGGCGAGTTCGTGCATACGCTGGGCGACGCGCATCTTTATCTCAACCATCTGGAGCAGGCGCGCGAGCAGCTGTCGCGCGAGCCGCGCGCGCTGCCACGTCTGCACCTCAACCCGGAAGTCCGTTCGATCCTCGACTTCCGATTCGACGACGTGACCTTCGAAGGCTACGACCCACATCCGGCGATCCGGGCGCCGATCTCCGTATGAAGCGCCTCGACGGACCGCCGGTAGCGTTGATCGCCGCGATGGCCGAGGACGGACTCCTCGGCCGGGAGGGCGGTTTGCCCTGGCGCCTGCCGGCCGACCTCAAGCGATTCAAGCGGCTGACCCTCGGGCATCATCTGATCCTCGGCCGGCGCACCTGGGAGACGCTCGACGCGCCGCTTCCCGGCCGTATTCCGGTCGTGGTCAGCCGCCGCGGTGGACTGCCGCCGGAGCTCCTGCAGGCGACGACCGTCAAGGAGGCGCTGGCGATCGCCGTTCAGGCGGGCGACCCGATGCCGTTCGTCGGCGGCGGAGCGGAGATCTTCCGGCTCGCGCTCGCCGAGGACCGGATCGACCGCCTCTATCTGACGCGGATCCACCAGAAGTTCGAAGGCGACACCTGGTTCCCGGACTACGACGAGACCCGTTTTCGACTGGTCGAGCGCGAGGACCACGGCGTC
>JBDSRU010000275.1:0-4389 GCA_039929145.1 Thermoanaerobaculia bacterium | reverse complement strand
GAGGCGGTGGAGGGCACTGTCCAGCTCGACGACACGACTCCGGTGAATCTGCCGGATATCTACGGTCTCGGCCTCGCCTGGCGTTCTACCGACGGAGACTGGACGACCAGCTTCGAGTGGAAGCGGGTGGAGTACTCCTCGATCACCAGCGACCTCAAGCCGGAGGTTTTCGAACCTGGAAATATCGAGATTTCGGACGGCGACGAGATTCATCTGGGGGTCGAATACGTCCTCGACACCACCCATCCGATCCTCGCCTTTCGCGCCGGTGCATGGCTCGACCCCGCACACAACGTCGCCGCGGGACCGACGGCGGACACCTTCGAGGCGATCATCTTCCAGCGTGCCGAAGACGAGATGCACTGGAGCGGCGGACTGGGCCTGGTCTTCGACCACTTTCAGCTCGACCTCGGAGCCGATCTGTCTCGGCATTCCGACGTTGGGTCCCTTTCGATCGTCTACCGATTCTGAGCTGGGCCAGGCAGATCCGTCCTTCCTTTCCCGCAGCGGCGAATCCTTTGACTCCGCGACAGGACATGAGCCAGCGAGGCGCCTCGGGGCGCGGCGCGCGCAAGGGAGTGTCGGGTCTAATGGTGGTGCTCTTCCTGCTGTCTGCGTCGGCTGCGGTAGGCGAAACCTGGTACGAGTCGTACGAGAAGGCCGAGGAGGCGCTGCGCCAGGAGAGGTGGAGCGAGGCCGTCGCGCACTTGAACAGTGCTTTGGAGCAGAAGCCCAACTCGAGCGCCAATGCGCGCACTTACGGGATGCGTTTCGTCGAGTATTTCCCGTATCTCCGGCTCGGCGTCGCCTATTTCCATCTGGGTCAGGCCGACGCCGCCTTGCAGGCGTTCGAGACTGAGGAGCGCCAGAAGGAGATCGATAAGTCCGCTCGCGGCCGAGCCGAGCTGGCCGACTTCCGCAGCCGAATCGAGAACCGCCTCAAGGAGGAGTCCGCGGCGCGTGAGCAGCGCACTCCGCAGGTCATCGCGGAGAGCCTTGCCGCGGCGCGCACGTTCGAGCTTCAGGGACGGAACGAAGACGCCCTGGCGGCGCTCGCGCGCGCCCTCGCGGTAGCGCCGAATCATCCAGAGGCCAATAGGGCGCGAACTCGGCTCCTCGCAGCGGCCGCCGAACTGCGCCGCGAGCAGGATCGAGCCGAGCGCCGCGCCGGGCTCGTCAGGGAAGGCGAGACGCAGCTAGAAGCGGGAAATAGCCGCCAGGCGGCAGCGACTTTCATCGAGGCCCTCGAGCTCCGGCGGGATGCCGAGGTCGAAGGCCTGCTCAAGAAAGCGCAGGAAGAGTTGCGGGCCGAGATCGGTGGCGGCCTCGACGCCGCCGAGCGGACGCGGCTCCAGCAGGCCGGCATGGCGCGGGCGACCCGCTACGCGGAGGAGGGCCAGCACTCCGAGGCGCTCGCCGAGCTGCAGGCGGTGCTCGCACTCGACCCGCAGAACTCGAGCGCCCAGGCCCTCGCGCAACGGGTGCTCCTCGTTCAGGCTGCGGCGCGCAAGGCGGACGCCGAGAGCTCGACGGGAACGGCGCGGGAGGCCCTCCTCGCGGAGGGCGATCAGCTGCTCGCGTCCGGCGACTACGAACAGGCTCTGCGGACGGCGAATCGCGTTCTGGTACTGGATGCCACCAATGAGCGAGCGCTCCGGCAGACCTCCCAGGCCTATTCCCGACTCAGCGACTTCCTGCTGGCGCCCGACAAGGCGCCTCCCGCGATCCTTCTGGACGACGCCCCGGAAGTCGCGGAAGGAACCGGCGAGAGGCTGGTGCGCTCGCCGGACCTGACTCTCCACGGAACCGTCTATGACGGCACGCCGGTGGAGCTGCAATTTCTCGCGGACGGAGTGCCCGTGGGCTCGGCCACCTCCTCCCGGCGGGAAGTTCAGGGGCTTTGGATCACCGAGTTCAGGTGGCAGCACCGGGCCTCCTCCCGGAGCTTCGCGCTCGAGATCGTCGCGCTCGATCGCGCGGGCAACCGGTCTCGGGTGGAGTACCGCGTGCGTTACGTCGCCCCGTTCCTGCGCTCTCCCTGGTTCGCCGCGCTGGTGATCTTGGGAATCGCGCTGGTTCCAGCGGGTCTCTTCGCCTACAGGAGGTGGCGCCGGGGAAGGCTCGTGCGCCAGCGCTTCAACCCCTATATCGCGGGGGCGCCGATTCTCGAGCAGCAGCGGTTCTTCGGCCGCCAACAACTGCGCGAGTATGTGCTGCGGCGGATTTCGAACAACAGCGTCATGCTCTATGGCGAACGCCGTATCGGCAAGACTTCGTTCCAACACGAACTCAAGCGTTCGCTCACCCAGCTCGGCGACCCGGTCCACGAGTTTTTCCCGGTCTTCGTCGATCTCCAGGGCACCCCGCAGGAGAAGTTCTTCGGCACCCTCGCCGCCGAGATTTTCCACGAACTGGCTCCGAAGCTCGGGGGAATGGAGCCTTCGGCGCCGCCGCGGGACGCGGGCTACGGCTACGCCGAGTTCGTGCTCGACATTCAACGGGTCCTCAAAGCCCTCAAGGAGCGTTCGACTCGCAAGGTCAAACTCGTGTTGCTGATCGACGAAGTGGACGAACTCAACGACTACGACCCACGCATCAATCAAAGGCTGCGGAGCCTGTTCATGCGGGCGTTCTCGGACAACCTCGTCTCCGTGGTCTCCGGAGTGTCGATTAAGAAGCACTGGGAGCGGGAGGGCAGCCCCTGGTACAACTTCTTCCAGGAGATCGAGATGAAGCCGCTGGACCCCGAGGAGGCGCGCTCGCTCATCGAAGCACCGGTGCGGGGCGTTTTCGCGTTCGACCCGGGTGTCTCGGACGAGATCGTCCGCAGAACCGGAGGCAAGCCCTACCTCATTCAGCGGCTCTGCTCGGGCCTGGTGGATCGCCTGCACACCGAGAAGCGCCAGCGGGTGACGCGCGCGGACGTCGAGAGCGCCTGTCGGCTGGAAGGACTCTAGGAATGGGAAGTCGATGCCGGTGACGCCCTACGTGGTCGGGCAATGGGTGCGCGATGAGCGCTTCTATGGCCGAAAGGAGCTCCTCGACGAGATTCTCCTGGGAAACCGGAACTGTCTCTGGGTTCTGGGGACGCGTCGGGTCGGCAAGACTTCACTCCTGAAGCAGCTCGAGCACCTCGCGTCGACTGCGCCCACTCCGCGCTACTTCCCGGTCTACTGGGACTTCCAGGGTTCGGAAGCCGTCGAGGACCTGAACCAGGGTTTTGCCGACTCCCTCCTCGACGCCAACGACCGTCTTGACGCCCTGGGAATCCGCCATGCGGAAGTCGCGGCCGAGGACCTCTTCGTCGCCATGAGCCAGCTGCGGCGGGAGCTCAAGGCGAGAGGCCTCTCGCTGTTGGTGCTGGGAGATGAAGTCGAGGAGTTGGTGCGTATCCATGAGCGGGATCCCCGATTTCTCCGCCGCCTGCGCCGGGCCCTGCAGTCGCCGGAGAACATCCGCACGGTGCTCGCCTCGAGCATCCGGCTATGGAGCCTGGCCTCCGAGGAGGGGGCGACTTCTCCTTTCCTGCATGGCTTCACTCCGCCCCTCGCCGTGCGCGGCTTGAGCGACGGGGAGGCGCGCAGCCTGATTCGCCAGGCGCAGCTTCCGGCCAGCTCCCGGCCCCGACTCGACGACGAGTCAGTAGAGGTCATCCGGAAGCGCTGCAACAATCACCCCTACCTACTGCAGCTTCTGAGCGAGCGCTTTCTCGAACTGGGAAACCTCGACCAGGCGATCGAGCGCGTCGAGTCGGACCAAATGGTGAGCTTTTTCTTCGCCTCGGACCTCGCGATGTTGACTGAGCCCGAGCGCCGCATCCTGCGCATCGTCCACGAACAGAGCTCCGCGACCAGCCACTCGATCCGGGAAAAGCTGGCCGCGGACTCGGCGTCGCTCGAGAGCGGGCTGCAACGCCTCGAGCTCCTGGGGTTCGTGGAGCGTTCGTCTGCCGGGAGCTACCGGCTCGTGAACGACTTCTTCCGTCGGTGGTTCTCGGACCTTCCGGGCGAGCGTCAGGGAGAAGGCCCCGCCGCCGACGGTCTTACGGTGCGCAATCCGCTGCCGGGAGAGGGTTCGGCGCGGCAAGCCGCGGTGCAGCGAGTCGACGGCCGCTACGACCTGCTGGCGCGTCTGGGGCGCGGGTCGAGCGGGGACGTGTACAAGGCGCACGATTCGCTGCTCCGGTCCGTGATCGCGGTGAAACTTCTGAAGCGCGAGTATTCCCTTGACGACGAGGCCTTGGAACGCCTGCGCCGAGAAGTCGTGCTGACGCGCGACCTCTCGCATCCGAACATCATCAAGATTTACCACCTGGGTGATGACGGTGGGCAGAAGTACATCACGATGCAGTTCGTCGAGGGCTCGGACCTCGCGCGGGTGATTTCAACC
>JBDSRU010000274.1:0-2617 GCA_039929145.1 Thermoanaerobaculia bacterium | reverse complement strand
CGGGCGGCCGGAGATGGCGGCGGCGGCTTGCAACGCCGTCGGCCGGGTGCTTCTCGAGACCGGCAACAGCGCTCCGGCGCTCGAGTGGTACGACCGCGGCTGGGCGATCGTCGAGGGATCGACGATGAAAGTGGAAGAGCGCTCCGTCTGGCACGTCCGTCGGCTGCACGGTGCGGCGCGGGTCGCGGCGCAGCGCCGCGAAACGCGCAAGGCGCAGGCGCTCGCCGACGAGGCAAAGGGATTGATGGACGCCGACACCGCGAATGCCGAGCACTACAAGTGGATCTATCCCTATCTCCTCGGCTACCTTCAATATCAGGACAAGCACTATGTCGAGGCCATCGAGCAGCTCGGGCAGTCGGAAACCGATCGCGCCTACATCCAGTATCTGATCGCAGATTCCTACGCCCGGATCAAAGACCCCGTGAACGCCCGGATCTGGTTCGGGAGGGCGCTCGCCGGGGCTTCGGGGCTCGACCCCGAGTCGGTCATCGTGCGCCCGCTGGCCGCCGGCTGGTTGGCGAAGAACCCCGCCGGCTCCTGAAGACTTCAGAGGATCGCTTGCCGCCGACGCCGCCAGCCGGAAGATCAGGCGGGACGCTCGTCATCGCCGCCGGCATCTTCTGCAGCCGGCTGGCCGGCCTGCTGCGGACCAGCGCTCTGGGCGCGTTTTTCGGCGTTGGTCCGCACGCCGACGTCTTTTCGGCGGCGCTGCGGCTGCCGAACCTGCTGCAGAACCTGCTCGGAGAGCAGACGCTCTCGGCCGCCTTCATCCCGGTCTATTCCCGTCTGCTCGCGGCGGGCAAGCGGGAAGAAGCCGGACGGCTCGCAGGAGCCGTTTTCTCGCTGCTCGTCGCGGTGGCGGGTGGGGCGGCGGCGCTCGGGGTCCTCTTCGCTCGCCCCATCGTCGGACTTCTCGCCGCCGGCTTCCTGCGCGACCATGAGCTCATGGCCCTCGGCAAGGCGAGCGTCGATCGGTACGAGCTCGCCGTGGCCGCGGTGCGCTGGATCTTTCCGATGTCGGCCACACTCGTGCTCTCGGCTTGGGCGCTGGGGGTGCGCAACAGCCACGGAAAGTTCTTTCTCTCCTATTTTTCTCCGGTTTTTTGGAATGCCGCCATCGTTGGAGCGGTCGCCTGGACGGCCTTTCGGAGCGGGCCCGGAGGCGGAGTCGGAAGCCCGGGACAAGGCCTGCCCGGTGGTCCGATCGCTGATCTCGGCGTCGCCGACCGGATGCTCGAGGCCGCCTGCATCGGAGCCCTGATCGGCGGTGCCCTCCAGTTTCTGATTCAACTTCCTGGACTGCGCGGCGATCTAGCCGGATTCCGGTTCGGTTTCGACCTCAAAGGGAAGCCGTTGCGAGAGGTTCTGGCCGCTTTCGGACCGACGCTGGCGGGGCGCGGCGTGGTGCAACTCTCGTCCTATCTCGACCAGTTGCTCGCCTCGCTTCTCGCCGCCGGGGCGGTCGCTGCGCTCTTCTATGCCCAGACGCTCTACCTGCTCCCGGTAAGCCTGTTCGGGATGTCGGTCGCCGCCGCGGCGCTTCCCCGGTTGGCGAGAAGCGGCGGCGCGGGCTCGGAGGTCGAGCTCGCGGCAGGGACGGAGCGAGCCCTCGAAACCGCCGCATTTTTGAACCTTCCGAGCTTTTTGGCGTATCTTTTGCTGGGGCTTCCGCTCGTGGAAGGAATCTTCCAACTCTTCGGAAAGGGATTCGGTGCCGCGGAAAGCCGACTCGTCTATCTCGTGCTCGCCGCCTACTCGGTGGGATTGCCGGCGTCCACTTCAGCGCGGGTGCTTCAGGCGGCCTTCTACGCTCGCGGCGACACCCGGACTCCCGCCCGGATCGCAGTCCTGAGAGTCGCCACGAGCCTCGCTGTCGGCTTCCCGGCGATGCTTTGGCTCGATCGCTATCGACTCGGCGACTTCGCGCTCATGGGCTCTCCGGGTAGCGCCTTGCGCCTCGGAGCGATCGGGCTGGGATTGGCGGCGACGCTCTCCGCCTGGCTCGAGCTCGCTGCTCTGAGACGCGCTGCGCGACGCCACCTGCCGAACCTGGTCTGGCCTGCGAAGGCCTTCTGGCGCTTTGCTCTTTATGCTCTCGGCGCTGCGCTGCCGGCGGCTCTCGCCGCGGCAGCTACGATGCATCGCCGGTTCCACCCGACGGTTCGCGCGGCGCTGATCTTCGCTCTCTTCGGAGCGGGGTACCTGGGTCTGGCGACGGCCTTCGGGGAAGCCCCGGCCAAAGCGTGGGTGGCGCGTCTGCGGCGCTCGAAACCATGATGATCGCTGAAACCAGAAGCGCCTCGATCGAACGTGACCATCGTGACCTGCGGTTACCGGGCGGAGTCTTGCGGGTGGCACGCCTGGGGCTCCTGACGGGCCTCATCCTTTCGGCCTTTGGCGCCGGCGGCTGCGCCACGCAGCGACTGGGCGCCAGCATGCAACACAAGTTGCAGGACCAGATCCGCGCCAGCGGCCTCGATCCGGCGACGGTCGAAGTCCCGTTCTCCGCCACCGACGAGATGCGCCGCTGGCTGGCTGCGGAGGTCCCGGCCTCTACCCGCCGCGAGACCCAGCTCACCTGGCTCTTGCAGGCTCTGCTGAATCGCTCGACGGC
>JBDSRU010000273.1:0-3733 GCA_039929145.1 Thermoanaerobaculia bacterium | reverse complement strand
TCCGAGTCGGTGACCGAGTTCGTCGCCGAGCTCAAGGGCCTGGGCGGTGCCAAGCCGATCGCGGCCGGCGAGCTCGAGGCGTCGCGCTTGCGTCGCCTTCGCGGCACCTCCCAGGAGTACGAGGCCTACGCCAACGTCGGCGGCAAGATCGCCACGTTGTGGCTGCAGAAGCGCCCGCTCAGCGATCTCCAGGCCGAGCCCGACCGGATCGCCAAGGTCCCGCTGGCGGCGACCAACGCAGCGGCCGCGAAATGGGCTCTACCGGCCAAGGCCTCGATCGTCGTCGTCGGCGACCGCGCGAAGATCGAGGAGAAGTTGAAGGCGCTGAACGTCGGCGAGGTCGTGGTGCTCGATGTGGAGGGCAGGCCGGTCACCAAGTAGGCCGCAACACCGGCCTCATCCCTGGGGCGTTGAACGGGAACAGGCACCGATTTCCGGAGCTGTCTTCAGCTGCGGAGATCGGTGCCTTGCGGGACTCTTTCCAGGAGGCGCAGGGTCGCTTACGCTTCCATCTCCACTTCCTGCCAAAGCTGTTCTTGAATGGACATCGATCGGTTCTCCGTCTTCTGGCTGGTCCGGATGAGACGTGCAGGTTGCGGAATCAGGCTTTCTTGAAGCGGAGGTGCAGACGGTTGAAGAGCATCTTCCAGCCCTCCCCGAGAGCGTCGCGATAGCCGTCTTGCGGGAAGAGTCCGAGGGCGGTGTGGCGCAGGGTGACGAGCGTTCCGCCGTCCACCTCCTTGAGGCGGTACTGCACGTTCGATGCGACGGCGAACGACATCATGAGGGGACCGACGATCTCGATCAGTGTCGGCCGCTTGATCGCCTGGACGTGACCCCAGAGGTGTCCGTTGTCGGCACCGAGGTCGCGGAACCAGCGCCCGCCGGGCCAGGCCTCAAGCGTGAGGGGCATCGGAACGTCCTGGTATCCGAGGTTTCCCGGGCCGAGCTCCTCGAGCAGGGCCTCGAACGTCGTCGCAATCGAGGCGCGAACGTGCGTCTCCTCGACGATGCGGATGGAAAGATTCTGCAAGGCTGCTGGAAGTCCGGTTCCCGCTGTCGCCCCGGTGAGATCGATCGTCGCCGGTACGGCTGCCTTGGAAGTACTTCCTGCCTTCCCTGCCTTCTTTGTCTTCGGTGCCGTCATCGCTTTCTCCTTTTTTCCGGGGTCTCGTTCGTTCGTCGTTCCTGCTGCTCGGCGCGCTCCTTCACCCGCCCGAGCTGACTCCGCCAATAGCGTTCGAATCGGCTCGCCCACTCGTGGAGCGGACGGAGCGCCTCGGCGTCGGTGCGATACAGCACCTGCCGCCCTTCGCGCCGCATCTGGACGAGCCCGACCTCGAGCAGCACCCGCAGGTGCTTCGAGACCGACGGCTGCGCGAGGCGGAGCTCCGCGACGACGTCGTTGACCGGGCGCTCGCGCGGGGCGAGGAACTCGAGGATCTCGCGCCGCCGAGGCTCGGCGACGGCATTGAAGGTGTCGGAGGTCGTCGCGGCGCGTGGCATGGAAGCATCATATTCCCAAGAAAGAATATGTCAAGAGGCCGGTCGGCAGATCGGAGCGCAGGTCCGATGGCCGCCGGATACCGGTTACCGGATGCCGGTTGCCGGATGCCCGATGCCGCTCGAAGGACGATGTCGCCGGAAGCGGCTTTTCTCCGTTCTACTTCCTGGAGGGAGCCCTGACCATGCTGTTCCGACGCTGGATCGTCGTCGCCGCCATCGCACTCACCGCCGCGTCCTCTGTGTCCGCTCGTGCGGACGACGGCCTGCTCGATGAAACCTTCTCCACCGATGGATTGCTGATCCTCAGCTGGTCGGGGGGGGGCCAGCCGGCTCAGGCCTACGTCGTGGGCTCCTTTCCAGACGGATCCCTCCTGATCGCCGGGGACGTCGAGGCGACCGCAGCAAATCCCGACATCGGCTTCATCAAGGTCGACGCTCAAGGAGGGGTCGACACGGGATGGGGCACCTCCGGCCGCAGACTCGTGCCGATCGACGCCGAACCCGGTGGCGACGACTCCGTGCGTGCGCTCGCCATCCTGCCTGACGGCTCGGCGATCGCAGCCGGATTCAGCCTCTACTACTTCCCCGATGCAGGGTCTTCCACCTACCGGCCCGCGCTGGTGCGCCTCGACCCAGCTGGAAATCCCGATCCCGCCTTCGGCGACTCCGGCGTCGCGGTGATCGACCTGCCCTGGCCGACGGACGACTTTTCGTTTCAGGACCCGGCGATGCAGCCGGACGGGAAAGCGATCTATTTCGGCTACTGCTACGACTGTCCGCTGGTCGGCGACGGCCGGAGCACGCTCATCCTGCGGGTGGGAACAGACGGCGTTCTCGATCCGACATTCTCGGGCGACGGCTGGATTCGCGAGTCGACCGGAACTCTCGGAGCGTTCTCACCCAGTGCAGGAGCCCTGGATGGGGCCGGCCGGATTGTACTTTTCGGCGGTGACGGCGCTGGGCAGCAAGGCCTCCTGCGGCTCACCGCTTCCGGGGCGCTCGACACCTCGTTCGGTGGCGGCGACGGTATCGTTTCGTTCCCGAGCCCGGTCGGCTTCTCGAACCCGTACGAGTTCGCGATCGACGGCTCGTCCGGAGCGATCTACTGTTCGTACTACTCGGCCGCGGGTCCGAATACCGATTTCAGCGTGGTACAGCGCTTCGCGCCCGACGGAACGCCGGACGCGACTTTCGGAGGTGACGGTACGGTCGAGCTCGTCTATCAGGAAGGCATCCAGATCGAGAGCATCGCCGTCCAGAGCGACGGCAAGATCCTCGCCGGAGGCTACCGGCGCGATGACGGAACGGCAGACCTCGAGTGGATGCTCTACCGCCTGACCCCGGCTGGGATCCTGGACAACTCGTTCGACGGCAACGGCCGGCGCCTGGTCGACTTCGGTCAGCCCGCCGGCATGTACGAGCGGATCCACGGCATGACGATTTCCGGGGGCCGTCTCGTCGCCGTGGGCGGCATACGAGTCGCCGGCACCAATCGCTTCGGCATCGCCCGGATCACCAGCGATCTCATCTTCCGCGACGGTTTCGAGCGCGCTTCGGTCGGGGGTTGGGGAGGCAACTGAGAACAACCGGCCAAGTGCTACATCGAAAGCCGCCAATCGCAGGTGCTCAACGCAGGTGAAGGGCGATTTCCCACCGGTCTGACCGGGTGCCTGACAAGGTGCTGCCCGACGCATCTCAACTGGCACCGCTTCTGGGAACGTGTTGAAATGCCTGCACTCTTCAGATGAGGTCCCCTTGCGCCACTCTCCACGCCTGCGAAACTCCCTGCCGCTCCTCGCCTTCCTGCTCGCCGGTCCCTTCTACGCCGGTGCGGCTTCCCGCGCTGCGGGACCGGCGGTGACCCTCGACACCATCGCCCGCGACTACGTTGGCCTCGTCCTCGCGATCGGCGAGCACGACGCGAGCTACGTCGATGCCTACTACGGCCCAGGGGAATGGCGCACCGAGGTTCGCGCGGCGAAGTCCGACCTCAAGACGATCGCGGAGCGCGCCGCGGCCCTCATCGCGAAGCTCGAAGACTTGCCCGCCGAACCCGCAGGCAGTTCGACCGATCCACTCGTCGCCCTGCGGCGCGACTACCTGCTGCATCAGCTGCGCAGCGCGGCGACGCGCCTCGAGATGCTCCGCGGAACGAAGCTCTCGTTCGATGAAGAGTCCCGCCGGCTTTATGATGCCGTCGCACCGGCGCAAGGCGAAGCGTACTTCG
>JBDSRU010000272.1:0-7271 GCA_039929145.1 Thermoanaerobaculia bacterium | reverse complement strand
AACGAAAGCAAGGCGCACGCTTCGCATGCGATGCGCAAACAGGGCTCGGCGGCTTCGCTCGCCGAGCGCGACCGCGCCGACATCGAGAAGCTGACTCGGGGCATCGTCGAGCCGGCGAAGGCCCCGGGCGCCGAGGCGCCGCGAACTGCCGCGGCGAGCCAGGAACGCGGACGCCGGGCGGCAGCGCACTCCTCCTTCGATCCCGATCTTCCGCCGCGCCCCGATAAGCCGGGCGACGGCGCCTGAGGATCTACTTTTCCAGCCGCGCCTTGAGGCGGGCGAAGTTGAGCTCGGCATCCTCGTTCCGCGGGCTCGCTTCCTCATAGAAGCGAAGCGCCTTCACCAGGTCCTTCTCGACCCCCATTCCCTCCTCGTAGATCACGCCGAGCTCCTGCTTCGAGCTCGCGACGATGTCGAGCGTGGGCGCGTCCTGGTCTTGCGCCACGGCGGCGCGCTCGAGCCAGCGCCGCGACTCGACCGGATCGACGGCGACCCCCTCGCCGTTGAAGTAGCGCATCGCGAGATTGAACTGTCCCATGGTGTCGCCGCCCTCGGCCGCCTTGCGGAACCAGCCCACCGCCGCCGCCGCGTCGGCCTCGACGCCCAGGCCGCTCAGATAGAGCGCGCCGAGGCAGTTCGCCGCCCCGGCGACTCCCTGATCCGCCGCCTTGCGGTACCAGGAGGCGGCCTCGGCCGGGTCGCTCGCCGTTCCCTTGCCCCATTCGTACATGGCTCCCACAGCGAACTGAGCCGGTGCGCTCCCCTGCTGCGCCGCCTTCAAAGCCCAGCCGAAGGCGCGCTCCTCGTTCGCCGGGACGCCGAGGCCATCGCGCAGGATCTGCGCCAGCGCGAGTTGCGAGGGCAGGTCTCCGCTCTCGGCCTCCTTCTCGAGCCGCGCCATCGCGGCCGCGTCTCCGCCTTGCACGCGTTCCAGGAGTTCGGGAATGTTGCGCGGCTGCGGCCCGAAATGGCTCCAGGAGAGAGCCGCCAGGATGAGCGCCGCCAGGCCGATCCCCAAGCCGGCGCAGCCGAAGCGTTCGTACGTTGGAATCGCCCCCGTGACACGCGCTTCCAGCGCCGGATCGGCGACCTCCACCCGCTCCTGGCCGCAGATCGTGCAGCGACAAGCGAGCTTCCGGCCGGAGACGAAACCGAAGATGTAGTAGAGGTGGTTGAGTGTGTAGTCGACGACCCAGGTGTGCGCCCGGAGCAGGCCGCAGCGCTCGCAGAAACGCTCCCCGGCCGCGGCGAGCGCGACGGACTTCGCCCGTCGGCCCCAGATCAGAATGGACAACATGCGGAATTTCTCCTTCGCCGCGGAACGCGGCGCCTCTACCTGCAGAGACGCAGACGGCGCCTCCGCGGGGCCAGCCCGTCAGAGCGCCTTGAGCTCGAGCTTGATCTCCGAGAGGCGCAGCTGCACGGCCGCCCGATCGATATCGCGGAAGCGCTCCGGCAGGAGCTCGCGGCTGGTGCACTCGAGAATCGCGGCGAGAATCTGAAGCTCGCGCTCGAGGTTGTTGGTGGTGGGAATGAAGTCGGCGAACGCCCGCTGCAGGTGCTCGGCGGTGACCGCGCTCGAACCGGCGGCCTCGGCCTCGAGGATCGAACGCACCAGAACGGCCTCGAGATCCGAGCCCGAGTAGCCCTTGAGCGCCGTCTCGCCGGTCACCTCCGCCAGGCTCGTGACCTGACAGTCGAGCGCCAGCTTCTTCTTCATCACCTGGAAGATCTCGTCGTATTCGGCGATCGACTCGGGATAGAACAGCGGGATGTGCTCCTCCGCTCTGCCCTGCCGTTTGAGGTCGATCGGCAGCAGGTCGGGACGAGCGGTGATCAGGAACCAGAGCACCTTGCCGCGATGCCGGGTGTCGGCCATGAAATTCGCGATCTGCGCGAAGACCCGCGACTGGGTGCCCGAGTCCCCCGACTGCTCGCGATTGCCGAGCGCCGCGTCGGCCTCATCGATCATCACGCCGACCGGAGTCAGCGAGGCGAGGATCTTGAGGATCCGCTCCAGGTTGGACTCGGTCGAACCGACCCACATCGAGCGGAAGTTCTTGAGCTTGACGCACGGGAAGCCGATCTCGCGCGAGAAGCATTCGACGAGGAAGGTCTTGGCGCTGCCGACCGGACCGCAGATGAGGTAGCCCATCGGCACCGCGGACGGGTTGCCACGCGCGATGGCGCGCGCCGCGCGCCGCAGGCGCCCCTTCACCGCCGGCATCCCGGCGACCATGTCGAGATCGTATTTGGGCTCGACGTACTCGAGGAGGCCCATGCCCTCGGACTCGATGACCTCCTTCTTCGCCGCCCGCACGCCGTCCAGGGTGAGCTTTGTCCCTGCTGCTTCGGCGCCGTCGAGGAGTTGCGAGAGCTGGGCGCGGGTCATCCCGGCGGTGAGCTCCGCGAGGCGCGGCGGAGGGACCTCGGAGAGCCGGTCGAACCACTCCGCCGTCCGTGCCGCATCGAGGTACTCGCGACGCTCGGGCAGGTCGGGGCGTGGGATCTCGACTTCACGCGTCGCCGAAGCGCGGACCAGCTTCGGATCGAGCTCGGCGAGACTTTCGGTGACCAGGACGATGACGATGTTCTTGGCCAGGAGCACCGGGTCCTGCGCCCACTTGCGCAGATAGACGAGAACCGCCCGGTCCTCGGGCGTGCGGTACGAGGCTTCGCCATTCGGCACCAGGGTCTCGGCGAACGGCAGGAGAAGGACGACCGGACGCGCGGGCGCGAGCGTCGCGCAGTGGCGGAAGTAGGAATCGAGCAGCGCGAAGGCGTTCGCCGCGTCGCGCGGCAGTGACTCCGCCCAGACCGTGCCGTGGACGGCGTCGTAGGCCTTCAGCCGGTCGACGAAGTGCTGCTTCGCCTGCGGCGTGGAGAAGCCGAGCCCTTCGGCACGGTTGTAGGTCAGCTTCGACGGCCAGGACGCAAAGAGCGTCTCGGTCAGGAAGGTGTCGAGGAGCTGGAAAGCGATCCCCGGATCCTGCCGCACGGGAATAAGGTCGGCCGGCAGACCGTGGATCACGAACGTGTTCGCCTGCTTGGCGGCCACCGTCCGGGCGAGGGTCGCGGCCCAGCCGGGAAGGGAGCCCAGGAAAGTAGCGGAGGTCAAGCGGTCATCTCCTCGTGCGTGCCCGCGCCGGCGGGGGTAGGGGTGGGGGCGGAATCGGCGCCGCGACCTGCATCCGCAAGCGCGGCGCCAGCGGTTCGCGATCCTCGAGCTCGCGCATGGAGCCGAGCATGCGCTCCATCTCCTCCACCGAGGCGTGATCCGACTCGACTTGCGCGAGGACGTCGTCGATCTCGACCGAGAAAGCGGTGGCATCGGTCGCTGCGACCGATTTCTGGAGCAGCAGGTGGAGCAGCGCCTCGAGCGAGTCGAGCTCGGCCGCGAGGGCGTCGCTGCTCTGCTCGTTTTTCTGCACCGCGAGCACGAGCTGGCGCTGGATCTCCAGATTCTTCTGCAGCGCTTCGCGCACCCGCGGCGCGAGCTCCGCGGTCGCCAGCTGGCGGTCGAGGCGTTCGATCTCCTGGCGCACGATGCCGTCGTCCGAGGCGCCCGCCATCTCCTCGTACTTCTGCAGCAACCAGAGCCGCTTGAGGAACGAGCCCAGCACGGCGTCGAACTTCTCCCCCTGGTCCGCCATGACGCCCTGACTCGCCGGAGAGAGTCCCTTGTAGTTCGACTGGATGCGCTCGCAGAGTTGCTGCAGGCGCTGCAGCCGGCCGCGTGCCGACGCCGAAAGGGCGCCGAGCTGCTGATCCAGCGACATCTCCTGCGCTTCGCGCGCGGCGAACTTCTTCTCGATCTCCATCCGGCGCTTGAGGCGCTCGACGAGGAACGGCAGAGTCATCATCTGCATGCCGGCCCAGATGACGAGCGGCAGCGGCGACAGAGTGATCGCCGAGAAGCCGATCACTCCCGCCGCCAGGATCGCCTGGTACTGATTGGCGACCGCCTTCCTCAGGACGGGGTGGCGTTCGAGAAAGCTCAACCGGCGGAGTTCCTAGCCGCGCTCCGGCTGCTTCTGGGCGACCGGGGCGGTGCTCTCCGTCGGGAAGGGCGCAGCCTCCTTCACCGCGTCAGGCTTCTTCAGACCCATCTCGACTTCGAACTCGCCGAGAATCGACTGTGCCTGCAGCTGGCGCGACTTGCGCTCGAGTTTGATCCGGTCGGTATCGAGGCCGCCGGTGGCGATTTCGACCGAGGCCTTCGACTCCGCGACCTTCTGGCGGATCTGATCGAGGTACTTGTCGGTCGTGGCGGCGGTGCCATAGGTGTCGAGCTCGGCCAGGGCATTGGCGGCGCTGCGCATGACGTCGGCCTTCTTCGACTCGGTGATCGCCTTGCGGGCCTGCTCGATGCGCAGCCGGAGCTTCTCCTTGATGTCGTCGACGGTGAGCTTGGCGTTCTCGAACGCGTTGCGGGCGCTCTCGAGCTGCTCGGTCGTCGCCTGGACTTCGAGCCGCACCTGCTGCAACGACGCGGCGTCGTCCTCAGCCAGACGCCGGGCTTCCGGACTGCCGTCGGCGAGCGCCGTCTTGATCGAGGCGATGAGCGACTTTTCGCGGCGCTGGGCTTCGATGAGGTCCTGATCGAGACGGATCTCGGTGGCGCGGGTCGTCACCAGGATCTGATTCAGTTTCGGAAGAGTGTTGCGCATCTCCTCGATCGACTCCTGCAGCATGACCTCGGGGTCCTCGGCGTAGGAGATGAAGAAACCGAGCCAGGACTTGATCACACGAGCTAGACGGCTGAACATTTTCGATCTCCTCAGGAGCCGGGCTTCGCGCCATCGGCGGATTCGGTGCTGATCGGGTTGCCATCGACGAACGGCGCGACGGCCGACTGAAGCCGGCGCTCCTCCACGCGTTTGCCGGCGCTCCACTCGGAGAGCCGCGCCGTGAGGTCGGTGACGGCGCGGACGTTCGCCGCCATGCTCGCGCGATGACGCTCGGTGAGACTGTCGATCTCGGCCTGCAGCAGCGCGTTGGCGCGCTCCGCGGCGGCCTGGCGTTCAGCGACTTTGGTCTGCAGGAACTGCTCGAAGCGATCGAGCGCCTGGTCGCGGCGTACGGCGTCCTGGATGACCTCGCCGATCGCCACCGGTCCGCCCGGGTTCATCTTGAGGAAGCCGGCGAGCGCCGAAGCCTTGGCTTGCGGCGGCAGCTCGGCGAGGCCCGGGCTCTGCAGCATTTCGAGCACCTTGAAGGCGCTGAATCCGTGCGCCGGCTCGGTGATCCCGGCGGCGCGATAGACCGCCGGGAAGTCAGGCAGTTCGAGATCGTTGTCGTCAGTATCCGCTCCAGCAGGCGCTCCGTCGGAACGCTCCGCACCAGAGGCCGCTCCGCCGGAACGCTGCGCGGCAGAAGCCGCTCCTCCGGTCTGCGCGGGCGCATCCGCCCGGCGACGCTTCGCCAGGAGGGACTCATCGATCGGTTTCGGCGGCGGGAGGCTCCGCAGCAGCTCCTCGAGCTCCGGCGAATCGGCGTGCGCCGTCCCGGACGAGCGGCCTGCGGAACGCTGCTGGGACGCGGCTCTTTCCGCCTCCGCCGGCTCGGAGACCTCCACCAGCTTGAGCTTGCTCAGGACCTCTTTGAGACCCATCGGTCGACCTGCCTTCCGCTGCCGGTTGCGAACTCGCGGATTCTACGCGGTTCCGGCAGCCGGCGGGGCGATGCCCAGATCGCCGAGGATCTCCCCCGCCACGCGCTCGCCCGACTCGCAACCGCCTTCCATGAATCCCTGGAAGTCGACGGACGTGTGCTCATCGGCGAAGTGGAGTTTGCCGACCCGCTCGCCTTCGGCGCCGCAGATCGTCGTCCACTGGCCGACGCCGTAGGACGCGTAGCTCCCCTTGGTGAATTCGAAGCTCGGCCAGTGAAACCTGGCCTCGCCGAGGCGGCGCTCGGCGGCCCCCGGAAAGATGCGCTCGAGCTCGTGTGCGAAACGCTCCGACTGCGCCGCCGGCGTGCCCTGCCCGAGGTCGATGCCGCGCTGGCCACCGGTGAAGCAGGTCAGAATTCCGGCCTTTCCGGGCTGCATCCGGGTCGCTTCCCAGGTGAGCTGAAACGGCAGGTCGGTGAGCACGCTGCCGTTCGAGCCCGGACCGCGCGACACTCCCTGCTCGCCGCCGCGCGGCGAACGCCAGAGACGATCGGAGAATCCGACCATCAACTTGGCGTTGGTGCCGTACTTGAGCTCGTCGATCGCCTTGCGCTTGACCGCCGGCAACGAAAGATCGAGCCGGACGTCGCGCAGCAGGGTGAACGGCAGCGCGAGCACGACACGTTCGGCGGCGACCTCGAAGGTGGCGCCGCCGCGCCGGAAAGTGAGCAGGAAGTCGCCGCTGCTCTTCGCGGCGACCGCCTCGAGCCGCGCTCCGGTCTCGATCCGGCCCGGGAGCTTCTCGGCCAGCCGGCGCGGAATGAGGTCGTTGCCACCACGCACATGGTAACGCTCGTCGCTCTCGCCGAAGACCTTGAAAGGCTCGGGCTCGGTGTCGATCATCATCAGCAGGTTCCACGCCGACTGGTCGCCGATCTCGAGGCCGTACTCCGTCGTGTAGGCGACATCGAGGAGCTTGCGGAACCAGCCGCTGCACTCCGCGCCGTCGAGCCACTCGGCGATCGACTGGTTGTCGATGGCCTCGCCACCGTTGGTTTCGCGATAAGAGACGGTCTCGCCGGTGACCGTCTCCCAGGCGGCATCGATGCGCTCCGCCACTGGAGTGAACGCCTCGACCACCTCGGCGTCGGAGTACTGGCGGCCGTCGAAGTGCCAGAGATCCTTGATCAGGCCGGGCTCGTAGAGCGAGAGGTCATCGAGCTCGAGGTGGAGCTCTCCGGCCAGCGCGCGAATCTTCTCGTGGTTGCTGTCGATCAGCTCGCCGCCGAGCTCACAGACCTGCCCCTCGGGAAAGGCGCCGGTGAGCGACCACATGCGGCCGCCGATCCGGTCCTGCGCTTCGAAGATTCTGGTCGCGACACCGGCTTGCGCCAGCCGGTAGGCGCAGGTGAGGCCGGCGATGCCACCGCCGACGATCGCCACTTCCATCGCTCCGCGGCGGGCGCTTCCCGGAACGAGGGAGCGCAGTCGATCGCAGCCCAGGGCGAGGCCAGCGCCGGCGAGCGTCATGCCGGCGACCAACTCGCGGCGCGTCGGACCGGAGGTCTGGCGGGCGATCTCGAGGGCCTCTTTGGCGGAAATGCCCTGACGCCGGGCGCTGCGTGCCACGGCGAGGAGACGCTGCAAACGCGAAAAA
>JBDSRU010000271.1:0-5165 GCA_039929145.1 Thermoanaerobaculia bacterium | reverse complement strand
CGCTCGCGAGTCCCCCGGCGGGCGGGGAAGTGAAGCGGCCGCGGAAGCGGGCGAAGGACTGGAGGAAGAAGAGCAGCGTGGCGAACAGGATCAGGGCAGGTGCCAGGCGGGCGAAGATCCGTTCGGGTGTGTTCAGAAGAAGCAGCGACCCCGCCGCTCCGCCGAGCAGGCTCGGCACGAAAAGCCGCTTCAGCCACTTGCTGTGGGCGCGCACTTCGCGGCGATAACCGAACAGGCTGGCGGCCGCGCCGGGCATCAGGGCGACGGTCGACGTGGCGTTGGCGGTGATCGCGGACTCGCCCATGAGGAGCAGCACGGGAAAGGTGAGAATGGTGCCGCCGCCGGCGAGCGCATTCATCCCGCCGGCCGCCGCGGCGGCGGCGAAGAGCGCGGCGGCCTCTGCCGGGGTCAAGAGCCGAACGACCTCAGGAGTCGAGGCGCAGAACGAATCGCGAGGTGCCGAACTGCACCCGGTCGCCTTCGACGAGCAGACGTTCGCTGATGCGCTGGCCGTTGACGTAGGTCCCGTTTTCGGACGACAGGTCGCGCAGCATCCAGCCGGCATCCGTTTCGGTGATCTGTGCATGGCGGCGGGAGACCGCGGGCTTGTAGATCCGGATCTGGTTCTCCGGCGTCCGCCCGATGAAAGTCAACGGCTCGAGAAAGTGCGGCTGCGGTTCGAGGTCGGCGTCGAGTGCCTCGAGGCGGGCGCGCGCCGCCGGGTGCGGGGCCGTGAAGTAGCCCGTCGGCACCTCCGCCTCCGGTTCATCCTTCGGCGTCGCCAGCATTGGGGCCGGTGCCGCGGCCGGTTTCGCGATGAGTGCGGGCTCGTCTTCCGCAAGAGCGGCGGCAGCCGCCCTCCAGGCCTCTTCGGGAGTCGCTCCCGGCGAGTTCGTCCAGGCTGCCGATGGCGACCAGACCGGCGGCTCGGGTGCGCTCTCGGGTGGCGGTGGAGGCGCTGGTGCAGGCGGGGATTCGGGAGGCAGCATAAGCGTTCCGTCTTCGTCCTTCGCCTCGTCCAGCGGCAACGCGCCGGGCCAGGGGAGGCCTGCGGGCGCAGCGTCCATCTCGGCTGCCGCAGGGGCAGGCGGAGGCAAGGGACTGCCGACCTGCGACGGCGTGGCCGGTGCGACCTCGTCGGCGGAGTCGAAGGCGCCGCGGAAGCGGGTCACCCGGTCGGCAATCGAGGCGGCGTGATCCTCGGCGGCGCGCAGACTCTCGCCCGACTCGGCCGCTTTCTCGCGATACTCATCGTCGGCGTACTCGCCGAGTTTGTGGCGGAGCTCGATCTCCTCGCCGTCGAGGCGCAGGACTTCGCAGGCCTCGCGTGCCTTGTCGAGCATCGGCGTCAGGCGCCCGTGCTCGGCGCGCGCAGCTTGCTTGAGCGGAGCCGCCTTCTCGTCGAGCGCGGCGATGCGGGCTTCGTAGTCGCTCCGCACCCGCGCCAGGACCTGCTCGGAGACCTCGGAGGCCGCCTCCTGCATCCGCGTCAGGCGCTGGCGCAGAGCGTCGCGCTCGCTCCGCATCTCGGTCAATGAAGCGAGAACGGAATCGTCGACCTGCGGCGGCTCTTCGATCATCTTCCACCCTCCCGGCACACCGTCTCCGGTTTCCGGGCTGGATTCTACTGCGGTCGGCGGTCAGCCGACCGGGCGCCCGTGGGGGTCCTCCGGCGGGAAGATCATCAGCGTCGAGGTGGCATGGGCGACGAGTTTTCCGCGCGAGTCGAGAAGCTTTGCCTCGGAGAGTGCCGAACGCCGTCCGACGTGGAGCACCGTCCCGGTGCATTCGAGCCGCGTACCGCCGGCACCCACCGGCCGCAGGTAGTTCACCTTGATCTCCAGCGTCGCGCAGGTCTCGCCCGGCGCGAGCCGGGTGGTCACCGCGCAGCCGCAAGCGGTATCGCAGATCAGCGCCGCGATACCGCCGTGCAGGACACCGTTGGGATTCAAGTGGAACTCGGCGGGCTGAAGAGTGAAAATCACCCGCCCGGCCTCGGCGAGCTCGAGTTGCATGCCGATGAGCTCCGCCACCGGTGGCGGCGGGATCTCACCGGCCTGCATGGCGCGCAAGAACTCGAGGCCGCTCTTGCCGCGGGCCAGGGCGCGGATCTCCGCCGGGTCGTGCCAGCCGAAGGTGCGGCGGCGCTGGACGGCACTCTGGTCGGACATCGGCGCGCCTCAGTTCTCGATCTGTCAGACCGGCAGACGTCCCGGCGTCCAGGGCGCTCCAGACTCTTCGAGCTCGCGCTCGACCGCGGCCAGATCGACCTCGACGAACCGCTTCAGCCGCTCGAGCTCGCGGGCGAAGGCCCTGCCGGCAATCGAGTAGGCGTCCACCTGGGTTCGGGTCGGCTCCGCGGTCGAGGTCCAGCTGGAGCCGACGACGTTCGTCACCCGTTCAGAGATCGAAGGCAGGTCGGCTTCGTTGCGCGCCCGGAGGAAGGAGTCGCCGGAGAGCGCGATGGTGATCTTCCCGAGCTCGAGCTCCAGCGCGCGCAGCCGGCCGTCGAGCTCGCCGTTGCGCCGCGCCTCGAAGCCGCCCGCCTGCTCCGCGTCGAGCGCGATGCGGAGCAGCGCGAGGCGCTCCTGCAGCTCTCCCGCGAGGCGTTCGGCACCGAGGACAGCACGCTGCAGCCGCGCCGTCTTGCGCTGCCAGTCGAGCACCGCCGCCCGATCCTTCGCCTGCAGGGTGGCGTTGCCGAGCGGCTCGACCGCGAAGTCGGTCTCGCCGAGGAGTTGGGTGCTTCCGTCGACCGTCATCTCGAGCCGGGCGCGATAGCGGCCGGGCGCGGCGAGCGGCCCCTGCGGGGGCGATGAGAACGGCGCGACGACGATACTTTTCGTCGCCGGATCGGCCGCGGCGTAGCGCAGGTCCCAGGTCAGACGCTGCATCCCCTTTGCCGGTTTGGTTTCCAGCCGCCGGACCGTCGCGCCGGAATCGTCGACAACGGTGAGCGCGATCACCGCAGCTTCCTCTTCGGTCTCGCTGCGTAGCGTCGCGAGGGTCGGGTAATCGATCTCCCGCTTCTCTTCGAAGGCCTTCTTCTCGCCCTCACCGCGCGTCTCCTTGCGGGTCTTCGGTGCCTCCTTGAGGTACCAGGTGAAGCTGGTGCCGAACGGCGGATTGGCGCCGGTGTAAAAGGTCTCGCCGAGGAAACCGTTGGCACGATCGCCGATCCGCGAGCCGGGAACGAAGAGCTGGCCGGTGCGCGTCGGGAAGAGAATCGCTTCGGAGTCGAGCTTCGCGGCGTCGAGGCCGCGAAGGGCCTGCAGGTCGTCGAGAATGTAAAAGCCGCGTCCGAAGGTCGCCAGAACGAGATCGTCCTCGCGCTCCTGGATCGCGAGGTCGCGGACCTGGATCGTCGGCAGGCCACCGGTGAGCTGGATCCACCGCTTGCCGCCGTCGGGCGTGAAGAAGAGGCCGAACTCGGTGCCGGCGAACAGCAGGTTGCGGTCGCGCGGATCCTCGACCACGGCATAGACGGTGCCGCGAACGGGCAGGTCGCCCGAGATCGCGGCCCAGGTCCGCCCACGGTCGGCGCTGCGCAGCACGTAGGGTTTGAAGTCCCCCATCTTATGGTTGTCGAAGGCGGCGTAGACGAGCGCGGCGTCATGACGCGAGGCCACCACGCGCGAGACGTAGGAGTTGACCGGCACGCCGGGAAAGTTCTCGCTGCGCTGCCAGGTCCCGCCGCCGTCCTCGGAGATCTGGATCAGCCCGTCGTCGGTGCCGACGTAGAGCACGCCGGCAGTGAGGGGCGACTCGGCGAGCGCGACGATGTTGCCGTAAATAGAAGTCGACGCGTTCTTCGCCACCGCTTCCGGGCGCTGGATCCGGCCCATGACCTTGATCTTGTTGCGGTCGAGGTGGCGCGACAGGTCAGGCGAGATCGCCTGCCAGCTGTCGCCACGGTCGTCGCTACGGAAGAGCCGGTTGGCGGCGAAGTAGAGGCGGGTCGGAGAGTGCGGTGACAGCACGAGCGGCGAATCCCAGTTCCAGCGCAGGGGAGCCTCACCTTCACCCGGCTGGGGCTGGATCTCGATGTTCTCGCCACTCTTGCGGTCGAAGCGGGTGAGAGCGCCGTGCTGAGCCTCGGCATAGACGATGTTCGGGTCGGTCGGATCGGTGACAGTCCAGAAACCGTCGCCGCCCTGAACGGTCTCCCAGTCCGCGTTCGCAGGACCCTGGAAGCGCGGGGTCTGCGACGGACCGCAGAGGGAGAAGTTGTCCTGCGTGCCGCCGCAGACGTTGTAGAACGGGGTCGCCGTGTCGACACCGACGCGGTAGAACTGGGCGAGCGGAAGGTTGTCGAAATAGCGCCATGTGGTGGCGCGATCGAAGCTCTCGTAGAGCCCACCGTCGCAGCCGACGAGGTAGTGGTCGGCGTCCTTCGGGTCGACCCAGATCACATGGTTGTCGACATGCTTCGACTTCTCGCCCAGGCCCCGAAAGCTCTTGCCGCCGTCGTCGGAGACCTGAAGGAAGGTGTCCATCGAATAGACGCGGTCGAACTGGTGCGGGTCGGCGAAAATTTCGGAGTAGTAGTTGCCGCTCGTCGAGTGCGGGGAGCGCTTCTCCCAGCTCTCGCCGCGATCGGTCGAGCGGAAGAAGCCGCCCAGGTCTCCTTCGGCCTCGATGATGGCGTAGACGACGTCGGGCTGCTGTGGCGAGAGGGCGAGGCCGATCCGGCCGATGTCGCCCTTCGGCAGACCCGACTCGAGCTTGCGCCAGTTCTTGCCGGCGTCGACCGACTTGTACAGCGCCGACTCGGGCCCGCCGCCGACGAGGGTCCAGACGTGGCGGCGCCGCTGGTGAGCCGCGGCGTAAAGCGTGTCGGGGTTCTGCGGATCGAGGAGGAGGTCGGCGATTCCGGTGTCGTCGCTCACCTTGAGCATCTGCGTCCAGGTCTCGCCCATGTCGGCGCTGCGGTAGACGCCGCGCTCGCCGCCGCTGCTCCACAGGGGGCCGTAAGCCGCGACCCAGATGACCCTGGAGTCGCGTGGATCGATCTGGATCCGGCCGATGTGCTCGGACTTCTCGAGTCCGACGCGCTTCCAGGACTTGCCGCCGTCGAGCGTGCGATACAGGCCATCTCCGTAGGCGACGCTGCGCTGGTTGTTGTTCTCGCCGCTCCCGACCCAGACGATGTTCGGGTTCTTCGG
>JBDSRU010000270.1:0-12031 GCA_039929145.1 Thermoanaerobaculia bacterium | reverse complement strand
CCTTGCCGTTCCCGGCGGGAGCCGGCAAGGGCGCGGCAGCGGCCACAACGTCGAGCGCCGTCGCGAGGGCCCGGCGTCCTGCCCGGCCGTCGACCTGGCGGACACGCTCCCCACGGCAGGCGGCGACGAACGCCGCAAGTTCGCGCAGCAACGGCTCGGACTTCTCGACCGGCGGGTTGGCGGGCAGGATGGCGCGGTTGCCGCCCGAGAGATCCAGGCGGTAACCCTTGATCTCCTGCGCCTGATAGTCGAGCGAGAGATAGCGGTCGGGGAAGAACGCGCGGAGCTTCCGCACCCGTTCGCCGGAGATGCGCGAGGCGGTGACGTTCGCCACCAGACCCGAGGCGAAGGCGATGCGGGCATTGGCGATGTCGATGCGCTCCGAGAGCACGGGAATGCCGACCGCGCGCACCTCGACCACCGCCGAGCCGTCCATCGCCTGGAGGATCTGCAGGTCGTGGATCATCAGATCGAGGATGACATCGACGTCGAGACTGCGCGGCGAGTAGGTGCCCAGGCGCTCGATCTCGATGAATCGCGGCCCCGAGCCGACGTCGAGCAGAGCCTGCACCGCCGGATTGTGAAACTCCACGTGGCCCACGGCGAGCACCCGGTCGCGGGCCTCGGCCGCGGCGATCAGGGCGTCCGCTTCGGCGAGGGAAGCGGCGATCGGCTTCTCCACCAAAAGGTGCACGCCGCGCTCGAGGAGCGCCAGGCCCAGTTCGCCGTGCAGGGAAGTCGGCGCGGCGAGCACCGCGGCGTCGATCCGTCCGGCAAGGTCGTCGAAAGTCGGAGCCACGGCAGCGCCGTGCTCGGCGGCGACCGCCGCGGCGACCTCGGGCCGGGTGTCGAAGATCCCCACCAGCGTGACTCCGGGGAAACTGGAAAGAATCCGCGTGTGATGTCTGCCGAGCGCCCCGATGCCGAAGACACCCAGGCGGAGGTTGCCGGTCTCAGTCGCCACCGGATTCGCTCGCTCCCCGATGCGTCGGCAAGGCCTTGGCGACACCGCGCTTGGCGCTGCGCACGAACTCGATCAGGTAGGTGACGTCGGGCGCCCCGGGGAACTCGCTCTCCAGCCGATCGAGCGCCTGAGTGGTGTTGAGACCGGAGCGCAGGAAAATGCGCATCGCCGCCTGAACCGTCCGGATGCGATCGTCGTCGAGGCCCTTGCGGCGCAGGCCGATGCGGTTCACACCGTAAACCGCCGGACGAAGCCCGACCGTCTTGACGTACGGCAGCGCATCGACCAGCAGACGCGTGTAACCGCCGACATAGGCGTACTTGCCCACCCGGCCGTACTGCTGCACGGCGGAAAAGGCGCCGACGACCGCATCGTCGCCCACTTCGACGTGGCCGGCGAGCGTCGCGCAGTTGGCGAAGATCGTCCGGCTACCGACATGGCAGTCATGCGCCACGTGGCTGTAGACCATGAAGAGATTGTCGTCGCCGACAGTGGTCAGCCCACCGCCCTTGCCGGTGCCGCGATGGAAGGTCGTGAACTCGCGAATCGTGTTGCGCGAACCGACCTCGAGCCTCACCGGCTCGTTGGCGAACTTGAGATCCTGCGGGTCCATGCCGAGGCAGACCGAGGGGTAGACGCGATTCTCGCTTCCGAGCACGGTGGGCCCCTGGATCTGGACGTGGGCGCCGATCTCGCAGCGGTCACCGATCGTGACCTCGGGCCCGATCACCGCGAACGGACCGATGGTGACGCCGTCGCCGATCCTCGCGCCGCTGTCGACGACGGCGAGCGCATGGATTCCGCTCATCGCACCGATTCCCGGTCCACGGTCGTCGAGAGCAGCTCCGCTTCGGCGTGCACCACGCCGTCCACCAGCGCCCGCGCCGACAACTTGCAGTGGTTCGCCTTCAGTCGCAGCACCTTGGCCTCGAAATGCACGCGGTCTCCGGGCACCACCGGCCGCCGGAAGCGAGCGCGCTCGATCGACATGAAGAGCAGCAGCTTCTTCTCGCGCTCCGGGTCGTCGTGCATCAGCAGGATGCCGCCGGCCTGCGCCATCGCCTCGACCAGCAAGACCCCTGGGACCACCGGATGGAGGGGAAAGTGGCCGGCGAAGAATTCCTCGTTGATGGTGAAGTTCTTGATCGCCACGATGCGCTGGCGTGGCTCCATCTCGAGGACCCGGTCGATCAGCAGCATCGGGTACCGATGCGGCAGGACGGACATGATCCAGCGTACGTCCCAGTTAGCCTTTTCGGTCGCTTGCGGCGTCACTGTCGTCTCCGGCATCCTGGATCCCCACTTTTTTCTCGAGTCCTCGCAGCCGTTTCCAGATCTCGGGCAGGCGGCGAAGTATCGCCTGCTGGCGCCTCCAGGAGGCGATCGCCACAGCCGGGCTTCCCGCGACTGCGACGCCGGCTTCCACGCTTTGCAACACGACCGTCGCGGCAGCAACCTGCGCGCCGTCGCCGATCGTGAGGTGGCCGGCGGAACCGGCCCGGCCGCCCATGACGACGCCGCTGCCGATTTGCGCGCTGCCGGCGATTCCCACCTGGCCACAGAGAATCGAACGCTCGCCGACGACGACATTGTGTCCGACCTGGACCAGGTTGTCGATCTTCGTTCCGGAGCCTATCGTCGTCGCGCCCAGAAGCGCGCGGTCGATCGCCGTCAGCGCGCCGATCTCGACATCGGCGCCGATTTCGACTCGCCCCACCTGGGGAATCTTGTGGTGCACACCGCGCACGGTGGCGTAGCCGAATCCGTCGCTCCCGACGACCGCGCCGGCGTGGATCTCGACCCTTGCCGCGAGCACGACCTCCGGGTAAAGCACGACATGCGGATGCAGCACCGCCCCGTCTCCGACCCGGCAGCCGTCGCCGACCACGACATGCGCGTGGAGGACGGCGCCGTCGCCGACGTAGACATCCCGGCCGAGGACGACATAGGGCCCGAGAGTTGCCGAAGGGTCGATCCGGCATCCTTCACCGACCACCGCGGTCGGGTGGATACCCGGGACCGAAGGCGTGATCGGGTGAAACAGTCGCAGGACCTGCGCCAGAGCGAGCTGAGGCTGGGCGCAACGCAGCAGGGCGCGGTCCGCAAGCTGGACGTCACGTCCGGTGAGAATCGCCCCCGCGACGCCGGCCCGGGCCTGCTCGAGGTATTTCGCACTGGTCAGAAAGGAGAGATGGCTGGGGCCTGCCTCGGACAACGTGCGTACGCCGTCCAATTCGAGGGCCGGAGATCCGACGACCTCCGCGCCGACGCGCTCGGCCAGGGCCCCGAGCGTCCAGATCAAGGGCTACTTCGCCTTCGTCGCCGCGCCGTCGAAGCGCTGGATGATCTGGTTGGTGATGTCCGCGGCGTCGTCAGCGTACAGGAGGCCGCTCTGGAACTTGTTGAAAATGAAGGTGTAGCCGGCCTCCTTGCCAACCTGCTCGATGACCGGGAAGACCCGCCGTTCGATCTCGCCGAACGTCGCTTCGCGGCTCTTGTTGAAGTCCTTCTCCGCATCCTCCTGGAATCGACGCAGGCCGGTGATCTTCTCCTCGAGCTGCTTCTCGAGCTCCGAGATCTTGTCGTCGGCGAGCGACAGACGTCCCTCGTTGAGCCGCTTGCGCAGGCCGTCGACCTCTTCGTTCTTCGCCTTGCCTTCGGCGATCTTGTCGTCCTGCAGCTTCTTCAGCCGCGCGAGGGCCTCCTTGCCGGCGACCGAGTCGGTCACCAGGCGCTGCACGTCGATGACCGCCACCTTGCCGGTCTGGGCGACAGCCGCGCTCGCCGGCACCAGGGCGACGACCGACAACGCCATTGCGAAACGTCCTGCCACTGCGGCGGTTTTCCTCCAAACATTCGATGACATGACCCTGCTCCTTTTTTCTAGAAAGTTGCGCCGATGCTGAATTGGAAGCTCTCGAACCGGTCCAACGGCAGAGGATCCAGGTTCGAAGAATAGATGAAGCGCAGCGGCGCGCCGAAAATCGGCACGAAGATGCGCAGCTCGCCGCCCGCCGAATAGCGCATGCGGGAGACGTCGATGCTCTGGTCGTCGTCGTAGACGTTGCCGCCGTCCGCGAAAAGAATCACCCGGAACGGGCCACCGACCAGGACCTGGAACTCGAGATTCGCCTGCAGGAACTTGTTGCCGCCTTTGTAGTAGCCGTCCTGGAGAACCGGCAAGTTGGTGTTCTCATCGCGCACGAAGATCGAGCGGAACTGGAAGCCGCGGACGCTGTTTTCGCCGCCCAGGAAGTAGCGCTCCAGCGGCACGACCTCGCGGCCATCGAACGGCGTCACCAGGCCGGCCTCCACGTTCAGGGCGAAGAGCGTCTTGACCGGCGAGAAGGTGAGCGGCTGGAACCGCGACATGTGAACCTCGGGGCGCCAGAAGTAGTTGTCGCCACCGAGGAATCCGCCGGCGTACTCGAGCGAGCCGACCAGGTTCCAGCCGCGCGTGGTCTCGAGCCGGCTGTCGCGGCTGTCGAAGGTGTAGGTCGGCTGGATCGACGAGTTCGCGATGTCGTAGCTCTGCTCGATGATCGCGTTTCCGGGTCCGGTGTAAAACAACCTGTCCTTGGACTGCGAGCGTGTGTAGCTGATGCTGCCGCTGC
Source organism: Thermoanaerobaculia bacterium (assembly GCA_039929145.1). Taxonomy (GTDB): domain Bacteria; phylum Acidobacteriota; class Thermoanaerobaculia; order Multivoradales; family JAGPDF01; genus JAGPDF01. The sequence goes on along the minus strand of JBDSRU010000270.1, from coordinate 7,453 downwards.
CGAAGAGGCCGAAATTGCGGCCGTAGGTGAAGACCGCACCCTCGCTCTTGCGCTCCGACTGCTGGATCGTCGACTGCGAGTAATTGAGATCGCTCTTGAACAGCTGCAAACCGATGCTCTGCGGCCGGTCGAGCCACCAGGGAATGTAGTACGAAAGGCCGTACTCGTCCTGATAGCGCCCAGACTGGAACGAGAGCCCCACCGTCTCGCCGCGGCCGAGGAAATTCTGGGTGCGGACCGAGAGCTGGCCGAAGAAGCCGTAGGTTTCGCTCCACCCGGCTCCAACCTGCAGCTCCGTGCGATCGCTCTCGTCTCCCTTCACCTTGACGTCCACGGTCTTCTTTTCGGTGTCGAAGTTCTCGAAAGTGATCGGGTCGGTCTCGTTGAGCTTGAAGTAGCCGAGCTGGTTGACCTTGAAGAGGCTGCCCTTGATGGCACCCATGTTCAGGAGAGTACCCTCCTGAATCCGGAATTCCCGCCGCAGCACCTTGTCACGGGTCCGCGTGTTGCCTTCGAACTCCATCCGCCCGACGCGATACTGGTCGCCCTCGCTGATCTTGATCTCGATGTCGGCGACGTCGTCGGCGCGCTCGACGAGCTGGGTGTCGATGTTGGCGAAGATGTGGCCGTAGTTCTTGTAGGCGTCCTGAACCGCCTCCGTGCCCTTGCTCACCATCGAGGAGCGCAACCAGCCACCGCGCGGACGCGGGAACTGGGCCGAGAGGAAACTCGCGTTGAAGACCTGGTTGCCCTCGATCTTGACCTCGCCGAGCTTGAAACGGTGCCCCTCGACGACCGGGATCTCGATGCGCAGGCTCCGCTTGCCGCTGCTCTTTTCCTTGACACCCAGGAGAGGATCCTCGAGGACGACGTTCTTGTAGCCCGCCCCCCGGTAGAGGTCCTTCACTTTTACCATGTCTTCGGCGATGGTTGCCGGGTTGTAGATGTCGCGCTTGAGCACCCGCCAGAGGAGGTTCGTCTCCTTGGTCTTGCTCATCGCCCACTTCAGGCGCCAGTCGCCGTAGATCGTGTTGTCGGCGAACTTGATGTCTCCGATCCGGACCTTCTCGGCTTCGTCGATCGAGAACACCACCCGGCGTTCCGTGGGGGCGACCTCCTCGAGGAGGAACTCGGCCTTGGCGAAACGGAAGCCCTTTTCCCGGTACATCTCCTCGATCGTCGTTTGCAGGCGCTTGACCTCGCCGAAGGAGATCGGCGAGCCCTCGCGCACCGAGATCGACTCTTTGGTGATCCGCTCCGTGATGTCGGTCTTGGAAAGGCGCTTCAAGCCCTTGAAGTCCAGCGAACGCAGGATCGGGCGCTCGGTCACCGTCACGATCAGCTTGATGCCACCTTGGGCTTCGACCTTTTCGATTTTCAGGTCGTCCACGAGGTTTCGACGCCAGAGCTCCTCGATGCTGCGGTTCAGGGCGGCTTCGTCGAACTCCTGACCGTCTACCAGGCCGAGGTAGTAACGGACGGTCTCTTCCGCGAGCAGGTGGAGCCCCCGGAATTCGACTCCACTAACGGTCTCGGCGCGCGCACCTGCGGCGAGCAGGAATAGTGCAACCGGCAGCCAACGCTGAACATGCCTCATAGAATCTCCGCGCGCTGCAAGACGGGTACCATGCTCGGCGACCGCGGTCGCGATCGGCCAGGAACCGGGAGTTTTTGTCAGGTCCTGCTGGGCTCCAGCTCCCGCGGCCGTGCGCGCACCGTGAGCTCGGAACCGTCCACATCAGCCTCGATGACTTCGAAGTCCTGTTTGCTCGAACGAATCAACAGCTCGGAGATTGTATCCTGCACATGGCGCTGAATCGTCCGCCGCAGGGGTCGGGCTCCCGTCGAAGCGTCGATTCCGGCCCTTTTCAGCAGCCATTCCTTGCCGGCCGGCGACACTTCGACACGCAGGTTGCGCTGCGCCAGTGTCACGTTGACGTCATCCAGGAGCAGGTCGACGATCGCCCGGAGCTCGACCTCCCCGAGGGGATGGAAGACGATGACCTCATCCACCCGGTTGATGAACTCCGGGCTGAAGGAGCGCCGGAGCTCGGAGAGGATCTCGTCTTCGACCCGCCGGAAGGCCTCTGCGGCGTCCTGGCTTCCGAAACCCATCCGCCCGCCGCGCAGCACCAGCTTCGACCCGATGTTCGAGGTCATCAGCAGCAGCGTGTTCTTGAAGTCGACCTGATTGCCGTAGGAGTCGGTCAGCGTGCCGTCGTCCAGGATCTGCAGCAGGAGGTTGGCGACGTCGGGGTGCGCCTTTTCGATCTCGTCGAAAAGCACCAGCGAATAGGGCTGGCGCCGGACCCGCTCGGTCAGCTGCCCGCCCTCCTCGTGACCGACGTAGCCCGGCGGCGAGCCGATGAGCTTGGAAACGGAGTGCTTTTCCATGTACTCGCTCATGTCGAATCGCACCAGCGCCTGCTGCGAACCGAAGAGGAATTCGGCCAGCCGCCGCGCCACTTCGGTCTTGCCGACTCCGGACGGTCCCAGAAAGATGAACGAGCCCATCGGACGCTGCGGGTTCGCGACCCCGAGCCGCGAGCGCCGGATGGCGCGCGAAATCCCCGAGATCGCGAGCTCCTGGCCGACGACATGCTTGCGCAGCGAATCTTCCATGTGAAGCAGGCGGTCGGCTTCGTCTTCCTGCAGGCTCGAGACCGGGATACCGGTCCAGGCGGCGATGACCTCCTCGATGTCCCGGGTCGTCACTTCGAGCTCGGCGTCCTCATTTCCGACCGCGCCCATGCGCTCGAGGTCTTCGCGGAGCTCGATCTCGCGTTCGCGCAGGAAGACCGCGGTCTCGAAATTCTTTTCCGAGATGGCACTCTTCATGTCGCGGACCACCTGCCGGATCTCCTGCTCGAGGCGCCGGAGGTTCTGGGTGTCCTTGACCTTGCGGAGCTTCACCTTCGCCCCCGCTTCGTCGATCACGTCGATCGCCTTGTCGGGCTGGAAGCGATCGGTGATGTAGCGCGAGGTCTGGTAGATCGCGCGCTTCAAAGCTTCGCCGGAGTAGCGCACCTTGTGGAACGACTCGTAGCGATCCTTGACTCCATCCAGGATCTGCAGCGTCTCCTCCTGGTTCGGAGGCGACACCTGGACCGACTGGAACCGTCGCAGCAGCGAGCGATCCTTCTCGATGAACTTGCGGTACTCCTTGATCGTCGTGGCACCGATGCAGCTCACCTCGCCGCGCGAGAGGGCGGGCTTGAGACTGTTGGCGGCATCGAGCGAGCCTTCCGCCGAGCCGGCACCGATCAGGGAGTGGATCTCATCGACGAACACGATGATGTCCTTCGAGTCCTTGAGCTCCTTGAGGATGCCCTTGAGGCGCTCTTCGAACTGGCCGCGGTACTTGGTCCCGGCCACGATCAGCGACAGGTCGAGCGCCAGCACGCGTTTCTGCGCGAGGAAGATAGGCACCCGACCCTCGACGATGCGCATCGCCAGCCCCTCGACGATCGCGGTCTTGCCGACGCCCGGTTCACCGAGCAGGATCGGATTGTTCTTGGTCCGCCGCGACAGGATCTGCACGATGCGCTCGACTTCGCGCTCGCGGCCGATGAGCGGGTCGAAGGTCCCCTGGGTCGCGAGAGCGGTCAGGTCCCGGCTGTACTCCGAGAGGAAGGGCAGCTCTTTCTTCTGCAGCGAAGCCTCGCGCTCCTTGGCGATCGAAAGCACCTCCTCGCGCAGGGTGTACACGTCGAAACTCTGCTGGGTCAGGATGCGCATCGCGACGCAGCCCTCGACGCGCAGGATCCCGACCAGGAGGTGCTCGGACCCGACCGCGGTGTGCAGCATCGATTCGGCTTCGTGGGCGGCGTAAGCGAGGATCTTCTTCGATTCTTCGGAGAGCGGCAGCTCAGCGGTCGAGGAGATGCGCTCGACGAAGACGCGCTCGCCCTCGATCTCGCGGCGCACATCTTCCGGTCGGGCGTGGAACCGGCGGAAGAGCTCGGTGACCGTCTCTTCCCCTTCGCGCAGGATCCCGAGCAGCACATGCTCGGACTCGATCACCCGGCTGCCGAGCTTGGAGGCTTCGTAACGAGCGAAAAAGAGCGCCCGCCGCGCCTTCTCGTTGAACTTCTCGAACACTCTCGACTCCTTGAGGAAAAGCCTCGAAGTGCTTGCAAATCAGACACTTTCGGAGTGCAGCGCCCCCCCATCCAACGTCAAAATTCTATCACACCGCCGCGCCAGCACCGGGTTGTGGGTCACGACGATCGCGGTCATCCCGCGTCCGCTCTGCAGGGTCTCCAGAAGCTCGACGACCGCTGCTCCAGACTCCGGGTCGAGGCTTCCCGTGGGTTCGTCGGCGAGCAGCAGGGGCGGATCGAGCAGCAGGGCGCGACAGAGCGCGACGCGCTGTTGTTCTCCGCCCGAGAGTTGGGACGGAAAGTGATCCTCCCGATCGGCCATCCCAACCTGCGCCAGGAGCCGGCGCGAGCGCTGCGCGAGCTCGGACGCGGCAATCCCGGCAATGCGCCCGGGAATCATCACGTTCTCGAGCGCGGTGAAGTCCGCCAGGAGCTGCTGGAACTGGAAGACGAAGCCGATCGTCCGGTTGCGGAAGTTAGCGAGCTCGGCGGCGGCGAGCGCCGCCAGGGAGCGTCCACCCACCCAGATTTCCCCCGCGTCCGGCCGATCCAGTCCCCCGAGAAGGTGCAGCAGGGTCGATTTTCCCGAACCCGAGGGTCCGACGATCGCCAGACGCTCCCCGGCGTCGACCTCGAGGTCGACACCGCGCAGCACTTCGACCGCGCGCGCCGCATCGCGGTAGCTCTTGTGGACGCCGCGCAGCGAAAGGGCGATCGTCATGCCCGGTCTCTCATCCCGGTCCGATCATGACCGCAGGGCCTCCATCGGATCGAGCTTCGCGACCCTCGAGGCGCCGTACCAGGAGCACGAGAGTGCCCAGACCAGGGTCACCGAGACCACGACGACCAGGTCGCGAACCGGCACCGCGAACGGCAGATAGTCGAGGAAATAGACGTCGCCGGGCATGCGGATGAGCCGCGCGCGGTCGAGGACGACGGCCGCCAGGCAGCCGACGAACGCCCCGGCGAAGGTTCCGATGGCACCGAGCATCGCGCCCAGCCAGCAGAAAGCCGCGCGCAGCGTCGCCGCGCTGCCGCCCATCGCGACCAGCAGGCCGATCTCACGCCTCTTGTTGGCGGCGATCAGCGAGAGGTCGGCGACCAGCGCGAGCGCCGCGACGATGACGATCAACGAGACGGCGACGAACATGACGCTCTTCTCGAGGCGCAGGGCGAAGAAGAGGGGCCGGTTGAGCTCCTGCCAGGTCGAGACCCGCGAGCCCTCGGGCAGGATCGAACGCAGCCGGGCCTCGACCGCGGAAGCGGCGTCGAGGCTGCTCACGCCGATGAACAGCCGTCGCGGCCGGTCGGCGCCGAACAGCACCTCTGCCCGGTCGAGAGGCAATGCGGCCCGGGCCTGCTGCTCCGACCGTCCGGAGCGGAAGAGGCCGGCGACGCGCAGGTTGACGGCTCGCGGCTGGGGACCGAACGGCGTCAGGGTCGGCCGCGGCGAGGCGATGGTGACGATCGAAGCCGGGGCAACTCCGAGCCTCGCGGCTTCGCGGTCGGAGAGGTAGAGTCCGGAGGGTTCTCCCGCAGCCCCCGGGAACTGCGTCGGAACGTCGCCCTCGAACCCGGTGAGATCGACCGGCACCACGCGTCCGCCGGCGACGATCCACCCCTTTCCAGTCAGCGCCTGTTGCACCGCGGTGATTTCGGGGTCGCGGCCCAGGAGCTCGACCAGCGCCGAGAGAGCCGGGGCAGCGAGGCGGGGCGGCAGCTGGACCTCGATCGCCGGAGTACGCGCCAGAATCTCGCCGGTCAACGCCTCCTGCATGCCGGTGAGGGCGGCGAGGGCCAGCACAAGAGCCGCCACTCCCAGGCCGATGCCGGCGGCCGCGACAACCGAGAGGAAGCTGACGAAGGCATCCTTGCGAGTGCTGCGCAGGTAGCGCAAGGCAAGCGCCAGCGAAAACGGCAAATTGCCGGCGCTCACCTCGGGCTTACCGGAGCTCCGTTCGCTGGCGCCGCCTCAACCGGCGGCGGCGGATCTTCTTCTGCAGTCGCAGCGCGCTCGGGACGCAAGAGAGGAAACAGGATGACGTCGCGGATGGAGGCGCGATCGGCGAAGATCATCGTCAGCCGATCGATTCCGATGCCCTCGCCCCCCGCCGGCGGCATGGCGTGCTCGAGCGCGCGCACGTAGTCGGCGTCGAAGCGGTGCGCTTCGCCGTCACCGGCGTCACGCGCCGCGAGCTGCTGCAGAAAACGCTCGGCCTGGACGTCCGGATCGTTGAGCTCGGAGAAGGCGTTGGCGATCTCCATGCCACCGATATAGAGCTCGAAGCGCTCGGTGAAGCGCGGATCCGCGGGCTTCTGCTTCGACAGCGGTGAGATCTCCACCGGATGGTCGATGATGAAGACCGGCTGCTCGAGGTGCTCTTCGCACAGCTCCTCGAAGAGCGCGGAGAGCAGCAGGCCGTAGTTTGGAACCACCGTCGAGGTAGCGGCTTTCGGAGGCTGGATCCCACGCTCCGCGAATACCGCCAGAAGACCTGCGGAACTCGAAGTCTGCTCCGCAGAGAGTCCGGCGAAACGCTGCAGCGCGGCACCCATGCTGAGTCGAGGCCACGGCGGCGTCAGGTCCAGCTCCATTCCCTTGAAAGAAAGCATCTTCTTTCCGAGCACCTTCTCCGCCAGATCGGCGATGAGCTCCTCCGTGACGTCCATCAGATGCTCGTAGTTGCTGTACGCCCAGTAGAACTCGAGCATCGTGAACTCTGGGTTGTGCTGGGTCGAAAGACCTTCGTTGCGAAAGTTGCGGTTGATCTCGTAGACCCGGTGCATGCCGCCGACCAGCAGGCGCTTGAGGTAAAGCTCGGGCGCGATGCGCAGGTAGAGATCGATGTCCAGGGCGTTGTGATGGGTGACGAACGGTCGCGCCGAAGCCCCACCGGGGACCGCCTGCATCATCGGCGTCTCGACCTCGAGGAAGCCCCGGCGGTCGAAGTACGCGCGCAGTCCGGAGACGATACCGGCCCGGATTTCGAACACCCGCCGCGACTCCGGATTCGCCACCAGGTCGAGATAGCGCTGGCGATAGCGAATCTCCGTGTCGGCGAGGCCGTGCCACTTCTCCGGCAGCGGGCGCATCGCCTTCGCCAGGAGTGTCAGGCGCTCGGGAGCGATCGACAGCTCCCCCACCCGGGTGCGCAGCAGCTCGCCTTCGGCCAACAGATAGTCGCCCAGGTCCAGGGCATCCAGGAGATCGTTCGACGCCGCATCGAGCAGATTCCGGCGGACGAAGAGCTGCAGCTTCCCGATGCCGTCGTGCAGATCCAGGAAGACCAGCTTGCCCTGTTCACGGATCGCCCGGATCCGCCCGGGAACACGCAGCCGGAGCTTCTCCG
>JBDSRU010000269.1:0-4321 GCA_039929145.1 Thermoanaerobaculia bacterium | reverse complement strand
CGGTCAGCCGGGGCGCGCTGCTGGCCACCCTGGTCGAATCCGGCCGCTCGGTGCTCGAGACCCTCAAGCGCAACGCGGCTCTCCTTCCCGCGAGCAGCTATCGCATCGTGGGGCAGCCGGTCGAGCGCGCTCTGCCGGAGCTCCGCGGCCGCGGAGAGACCTTCGATCTCGTCTTCGCCGATCCGCCTTACTCCTGGATTCCGGATGAAGACTTCTTCGCGGGTTGCTCACCACTGCTGCGGGCTGGCGGAGTCCTCGCCTTCGAGCACAGCTCGCGCGTAGCGCTGCCGATTCAGGCGGGAGATCTCGTGCGCACGGACTCGCGACGCTACGGCGAGTCGGCGCTCAGTTTCTACGGCAAGAGTGGATGCGTTTGAGGAAGTCGCGTCGAGCGGGCTAGTACCAGACCCATTTGTGGTTGTCTTCGCCGTTCAAGTAGAAGACAAGGTCGTCGCGGTCGTACTTGCGCATCGCGATTCTGCCCGTAGCCGGTGTTTCGATGCGGACCTCGAGGAAGTTGTTGCTCGTATCCTTGAAGCGAAAAGCTCCCACCCGGTCCGCCGAACCGTCCGGGCTGAAAATCGGCCCCAGCCGGGCCGGTGCGTCGTCCCAGCCGTCGATGGCGTTCACGCCGTTGGCCGCGCCGTCTCCCGGTCCCCAGAACTCGACCTTGGCGGGAATACGCACGTTGCCCGCCAGGATCCGGTCGGAGGCGCTCAGGGCATTGTCCCGATCGAGGTCGACGAATGCGATGAAGGTATTCGACGTGGAGTCGTAGTTGACCTGAGACGGTGCGTTGAACTTGATCGCCTCCATGCGGGCGGCCTGCAGGAGAGAAACGACCTCGCGGCTCGTACCGGTGAGCTTGTAGCGGTTCAGCATGCCCAGGAAGGCAGGCACCGTGATGAGGACGAGGATTCCGACCACGGCGAGGACGACCAGCGTCTCGATCAAAGTGAATCCGGACTGCCGCTTCAGGGTGGGGCGTCTGGCTGATCTCATGGCTCACTCCCGGGCTGGAGTATAGCTCTCCCGCCCGGGAGGGGCTGTGCAGCTTCTCGCCAGCAGATTGAGGGGGCCCAGCAGGCCCCTGAGGGAGTGCCGGCCCGCGGCGGGGTGCCGATTCAGAGGCTGGTGAGGGCCGACTCGACCCAGGAGAGGAACGGGCCCGGAAAGAGTCCCAGGGTGAGCGTTCCCGCCGCCGCCAGGATCGCCGCGAGTTGCCCGGTCCAGTCGAGTTTCAGGCCGCCGGGGCTCGCGATCTCATCGCGCATGTAGAGCATGTAGATCACGCGCAGGTAGAAGACCACCCCGACCAGGCTGGCGAAAATTCCGACCAGAGCAAGGGCCAGGTTCCCGTGCTGAATGGCGTGGGCAAAGATCAGGTATTTGGCGACGAAACCGGCAGTCGGCGGAATTCCGCCCAGCGAGAGCATGCAGACCGCCATGCAGGCGGCCGCCACCGGGAAGCGGTAGGCCCAGCCGGAGAGATTGGCGATCGCATGCTGTTCGCCGGGCTTGGCGTAGAGCATCGAGACGAGAACGAACGCGCCGCCATTCATCAGGGTGTACGAGAAGAGGTAGACCAGGATCGGCCGCCAGCTCGAAGCGCCGGGAGAGGCGAGCGGGATCAGCAGATACCCCATGTGGGCGATGCCGGAGTAGGCGAGCATGCGCTTGATGTCACGCTGCGCCAGCGCGAACAGATTGCCCAGAAGCATCGAGGCCACGGCGAGAACGCTCACCAGCTTCGTCCAGTCGCCGGCAGTTGGCGCCGAGGTCACCAGAATGACGAGACGGGCGAGGACCACAGCCGCCGCGGCCTTGGGCGCGACCGAAAGATAGGCGACGAAGGGCGATGGGGCTCCCTGATAGACGTCGGGCGCCCAGGCGTGGAAAGGCACCAGACCGAGCTTGAATCCAAATCCGCAGACCAGCAGCAGGAAGCCGAGGAAGACAAGGGCGGCAGATCCCGTGCCGGCAGCGAGCGCGTCGCCGATACCGGCCAGGCTGGTCGATCCGGTCTCGCCGTAGACCAGCGCCGCACCGTAGAGCACGAAGGAGCTGACCAGCGCCCCCATCAGGAAGTATTTGATCGCCGCTTCGGACGAGACCGCCTCGCGGCGATGGAAAGCCGCAAGTCCGTAAAGCGCGACCGAGAGCAGCTCCAGGGCGACGAAAATCGTCACCAGCTCGACGCCACGCACCAGCAGCAACATGCCGGTAGTGCACCAGAGAAGCAGCGCCGGGTACTCGCCAAACAGCAGGCGCTCACGCTTCAGGTAGCCCTGCGCGGAGAGCAGACCGATCGCCGTCGCCAGGAGAATGCTCTGCGAGAATGCGCCGGTGAGAGCGGTCGATTCGATCAGGCCATGAAAGTAGAGCCCCGCAGGCTGCTGGGCGAGGAGCGCAGCTGCCGCTGCCACGCCGGCGAGCGCGATGCCGTTGAAGACCGACCGCAGGCGTGGAGCGAACGCCTCAAGGAGGAGAATCAACGACGCCACCCCGGTGAGAACGATCTCGGGCAGGAGCGAGAGCCAGTCGACCTGCGGCAGCGCGAAGATCGAATTCATCGCGTGCCCGCGCTTCCGGCCGGCGAGCTGCCGGCGACGAAGGTCGCGGCCGGAACGGCACCGGGATCCGCCGGAGCAGCGAGACTCACCGAGCCGGGACTGCCGGCGGCCATCTGTGCACGGTAGGTGGCGAGCACCGCGGCGAGTGCAGGCCGGCTAGGTTCGAGGAACCTGCCCGGAGCGACGCCGATCCAGAGCATCAGGATGCACAGCGGCAGGAGAGTCACGACCTCGCGCAGGCTGAGGTCCTTCAAAGTCCGGTTCTCGTCGTTCGTGATCGGCCCCCAGATCGTCTCCTGCAGCATCTTCAGCAGGTAGACCGCCGCGAGCACGACACCGGAAGTGGCGATGACCGTCGCCCAACGCAGGCCGCCCTGCCAGGCGCCGATGAGGATCATGAACTCGCCGACAAAACCGTTCAGCGCCGGCAGCCCGACGGAAGCCAGGGTCGCGAAGACCAGCATCAGTGCGAACCAGGGGATCGATTTGGCCAGGCCGCCGAATTCGTCGAACTTCTTGGTATGCCGGCGGTCGTAGAGCATTCCGACGAGCAGGAAGAGGGCGCCGGTCGAGAGGCCGTGGTTGACCATCTGCAGCAGCGCGCCCTGCCATGCGATCTCGTTGAAGGCGAAAAGCCCCAGCATGACGAAACCGAGGTGAGCAATCGACGAATAAGCGACCAGCTTCTTCATGTCGACCTGCGCCCAGGCGACCAGCGCTCCGTAGACGATGCCGACCAGGGCGAGACCGATGACCCAGGGTGCCAGTTGCGTCGCCGCCTGGGGAAAGAACGGAATCGCGAAACGCAGGAAGCCGTAGGTACCGAGCTTGAGAAGGACGCCGGCGAGGATCACGGAGCCGCCGGTCGGCGCCTCGACGTGGGCGTCGGGCAGCCAGGTGTGGAACGGGAACATCGGCACCTTGATCGCGAAGGCGAGCGCGAAAGCGGCGAAGAGCCAGAGCTGCTGGCCGAGCGGGAACTGTAGTTGCAGCAGGTCTTCGTAGCGGAAGCTCCAGACGCCCGTGAGCTCGCCGTAGCTCCAGGCCATCCACAGGATACCCAGGAGCATGAGAAGACTGCCGGCCATGGTGAAGAGGAAGAACTTCACTGCCGCATAGACCCGCCGGTCGCCGCCCCAGATGCCGATAATCAGATACATCGGGATCAGCATCACTTCCCAGAAGACATAGAAGACCAGCAGGTCGAGGGCGACCAGCGCTCCCAGCATCCCGGTGGTGAGGAGGAGCATGGATGCCGCGAAGCCGGTCCAGTGCTTGGTGATTCCTTTGAAAGAGCCGAGGAGCACGAGGGGCAGAAGGAGTGCGGTCAGCAGCACCAGCGGCAGCGAAATGCCGTCGACGCCGACCTCGTAGAGCACCCGCAGTGAGCCGAATTCGAGCCAGGTCACCGTGGCATCGCGCGCCACCATCGTTCCGCCGCCCCAATGGGAGACGGCGAAGAGAGCGATCAGCGCGAACTCGACGATCGACACCGCGAGGGCGTAGAGCTTGACGGCGCGCGCACTCGCGCGACTGAGAAAGAGCAGCGGCAGCGCCGCGATGCTCGGAAAGAACACGAATCGCGTGATCGTGTCGCCGAGGAGCAGATCGAGGAGCTGTTGCATCATCAGAAGATCATCCACCAGAAGAGGGCGATCACTCCGGCAAAGAAGTAGAGGGCGTACTGGCGGACGTTGCCGGTGGTGGAGAAGCGCCCGAGGTCACCGGCGAGCTCGGTGATGAAGGCC
>JBDSRU010000268.1:0-6723 GCA_039929145.1 Thermoanaerobaculia bacterium | reverse complement strand
CGGCACGTCGCGATTCGGAGAGTCGACGCGTCAGCGCGTGCGCCAGCATGATAGGCAGCGGCATGAGCTGCGGCGTTTCGCGGCAGGCGAAGCCGAACATCAGGCCCTGGTCGCCGGCGCCTCCGGTATCGACGCCCTGCGCGATGTCGGGAGACTGGCTTCCCACCGCGGAGACGACGCCACAGCTCGAAGCGTCGAAGCCGAGCCCGGGATCGTTGTAGCCGATGCCGCTGATCGTCTTGCGCGCGACTTCGGAGAAATTCACGTAGCCCGTCGTCGTGATCTCTCCGGCCAGGACGACGAGTCCGGTGGCGACCAGCGTTTCGCAAGCGACGCGGCCAGTCGGATCCTGGCGCAGGACTTCGTCGAGGACGGCGTCGGAAATCTGATCGCAGATCTTGTCCGGGTGTCCTTCAGTGACTGACTCTGAAGTAAACAGGCTGGCGTCGCGGCTGCTCATACTCAAACCTCTGTCGAAGGAAGGGGCGGCCTGCCCCGAAAGCGGGACTTTATCAGACAGAAATGACCGCGGGAGAGGTCGATGTCGCACACGCGACTTGGCGCGCACCTGCCCTTGCGTTGCGAGTCGCTGACCGCCGTCGTCGAGCGGCGGGAGCGCTGGCAGTCGACTAGCGGCGCGTGCGCCGCGTATCTAGTATTCCGAAGAACTGCGTCGAAAGAGCGTGCAGCGTGGCTTCCGCGACCGCCGAGCGCCGGCTCTCGAGGCCGCCGGTCAGCGAGGACATGATGCCGCCGCTGCGGCGCGTCCCCGGGATCGAATGCGGCAACTGCTCGACAGCCAGTCCGTCCACGAGATGCGGCGGCAGTTGCAGCGAACCGCTCGAGCCCAGGGTCTCGCCGGCGACGCCGCGCAGCACCGTCCAGCTGCGCACGAAAATCGGTGTCTCATGACCGAGGTCGAGCGAGTGGTAGCAGGCTTCCGAGGCGAGGTAGAAGTGGTAGACGCCGGAGAGCTTCGCCTCCATCTCTCCCACCGATCGGCGGGCACGGGCGATCGCTTCGACATCCGAAAGCGGCAGGCCGGTGAGCGGCGTTACGACGTCCTGAGGCACCACCGCGACCGGGGCAACCTCGCCCGAATCGCTGCGAAAAAATCGTCGAAATGCGTCGCGCACGCCGAGAAGGGTGTCGGCACCGGAATCGGCTACACAGACTTCGATACCGCGTTGGAATTCCCCGAGGAACTCCCTAAGATCAGGCGCCATGATCGAGAGCTCTCAGAACGAGGCTATCAAAACTCTCCGCAGAATTCGGCGGACGAAGGGCCCGGAGGCGGTTCTGGAGGGGCCCCACCTCGTGCTGGAGGCGCTGCGCTTGAACATCCGTCTCCAGCCGGTGGTGGCGACCGCTGAATTTCTCGCCAGCCCGGCCGGCCAGGAAGTCCTGGCCCGGCTGTCGCGCCCGCCTCTCGTCGCGGCGGGCCGGCTGCTCGAGGCGCTCGCCGACGCCGACTCGCCTCGCGGCCTGCTCGCCGCCTGTGAGCTTCCCCGAGGCGGAGTGGCGGCGCTTCAGCCGCGCGCGGGGCAGATCTGGCTCTATCTCGACGGCATCCAGGACCCGGGTAACCTGGGAGCTCTGGCGCGGGTCGCCGAAGGGCTCGGAGCCGCGGGGCTGCTGCTCTCGCCGGGCTGCGCCGATCCGAACCATTCGCGCGCCTTGCGCGCTTCGGCCGGAAGTCTCCTGCGCCTGCCGCTCGCCATCCGGGCAGAGCCGGCGGCCGCCCGCGCGCGCTTCGCAGAGACCCCGGAAACCGACGGCGGGGGCGGACGCTGGATCGGCCTCGAGGCCCATCGGGGCTCGATCTGCCTGGAGAAGCTCCAACCGACCGGCGCCTCCTCGCTGACGATCCTCGCGCTCGGAGCCGAAGGCCCGGGGCTCTCTGCCACGACGCGGGCACAGCTCGACCTCGGTGTGACCATCACGCTCCACGGCCGGCTCGAGTCGCTCAACGTCGCCGTCGCGGCAGCGCTGGTGCTGGCGCGGATCGCGCCGGCGCTCAAGCCTGCTTGAGCGCCGCCACCATCGCCGGGATGACCTCGTGCAGGTCGCCTACGATGCCGTAGTTGGCGATCTTGAAGATCGGAGCTCCGGCATCCTTGTTGATCGCCACGATGCAGGAGGAGCCCTTCATCCCGACCAGGTGCTGGATGGCGCCGGAGATTCCGAAAGCCATATAGAGCTTGGGTGAAACGGTCTGTCCGCTCGATCCGATCTGGCGGTCGCGTGGCAGCCACCCGCTGTCGATGACCGGCCGGCTCGCGCCGATATCCGCCTTGAGCAGGCGCGCCAGCTCTTCTACCGGTCCGAGCTTGTCGGCTCCCCCGATTCCGCGGCCGATGGCGACGATGATCTCGGCTTTGGTGAGATCGACGGTTTCGCCGCCCATCTGCTGCACACCGAGGATTTCGCGCCAAGGCGTCGCCGACTGCATATCGATTTCCGCCGCCGAGACACTCGCCTGGCCGGCTTTGCGCGAGTCCGCCGAAAAAGCACCAGACTGAAGTGAGACCAGGACCGGCCCAGTCCCGCGGGCGCGAACCCTGGCGTGCATCTTGCCTTCGAGGATCGGACGCTTCCAGATCACTTCGCCGCCTTCAGCCACGAAGGAAAGACCTTCGGGGATGATCCCCGCGCCGGACGCGAGAGCCAACCGGGGCATGTACTCGACCGTCTGATAGGTGTGCGGAAAGAGCACCGTCGAGGGAGCGTCGAGCGCCATCCACCCGGCGAGCGCCGCGACGTAGCCGCCCGGAGTGTAGTCGGCGAGCAGCGGATGATCGATCACCCGAACCGAGTCGAGGTCCAGGGCTGCGACTTCGCCCGCCAGCGCGGCGATGCCGCTACCGAGGACGACCGCCGAGGCCTTCTCACCCGAAAGCGCCGCGAGCTGCTGGGCGGCGGCCACGGTCTCCCAGGCCATGCGGTGGATCTTGCCTTCGCGCTGCTGCAATACGGCACAGACTTTCGCCATCAGATCACCCTCGCTTCGTTCTTCAACTTCGAGATCAGCTCGGCGGCAGCGCCGTCGCCGGTGAGAATCTGCGCTCCCGCCGCTGCCTCCGGAAAGGCTACCGAGAGCACTTCGAGCCGCGATCCGGCGAGACCCACTTCGGAGTCGGCCAGCCCGAGATCTCCTGGCGAGACCTCCGCGATCTCCTTCTTCTTGGCCGACATGATGCCCTTGAGCGACGCATAGCGCGGATGGTTGAGCCCCGCCTGCACCTCGAGGACCGCCGGCAGGGTCACGCGGAAGATTTCGGATAATCCGCTCTCCATCTCGCGCGTCACCTTGAGCGCGCGCGCGCCCTCCTCGACCTCGATGCCCATCACCAGCCAGGCGTGCGGCCAGTCGAGGATCCCCGCGACGACCGTGCCGGTCGCGCCGAACCCGTTGTCGTCCGATTGCGAGCCGGTGAGCACCAGATCGCACTCCTCGCGCCGGATCGCAGCCGCCAGGGCGCGTCCGGTGGCAATCGCATCGCCGCCCGCGAAACCCTCATGGCGCAGATGAACCGCCCGGCTGGCGCCCAGGGCCAGCGCCTTGCGCAACGCTTCGCGGACCCGCTCCGGTCCGAGGCTGAAGGCGATGACTTCTCCACCCTGCTTCTCGGCGATCTGCAGAGCCGCTTCGAGCGCGACCTCGTCGCTCTCGTTGATGGCGAAAGGTAGGTCTTCCTCGTCGATCCACCGGCCATCCTTCGCGACGCGCAGCCGCGCTTCGGTATCCGGAACCTGCTTGATGCAGACTGCGATCTTCATCTCGGGAATCCTCTCGGAAAGTGCGGCCCGTCGGGTGAAAGGTATGCTCGACTCGACGGTTACGTCAACGATCCCGCGCTCTCCCGCGTAAAAGGAAGCGTCGGCGCGTGGACAGTCGCTTTTGCGGCATGCTAGTTTTTCCGACTCCGGAGCTCCGATTCCCTATGGGTGTATACGATTCTCTGATCCTGGTTGCGCAGACCCCGACTCCCGCCAAGAACGGGCTCGCCGAAGCCTTCGGGCAGTCGGGGCCGATGGCCCAGGCGGTGCTCGGGCTGTTGATCTTCTTCTCCATCGTTTCCTGGGCAATCTTCCTGTGGAAGATCGTCCACCTGCGGCGCGCCGATCGTCAAAGCCGCAAGTTTCTCGAGATCTTCCGCGCCAGCAAGCGTTTCAGCGAGGTCAGCGCCGCGACCGCGAAGCTCGCGGCCTCGCCGTTGGTCGGCATCTTTCAGGCCGGCTACGCCGAGATCGATCATCAGATCCGCGCCCAACCCGAAGACTCGACGGCGCGGGGCCAGTATCAGATCCGCTCGCTCACCAGCGTCGAGCGTACGCTCCGCCGCGCGCTCACCGGCGAGCTGCAGATTCTCACGCGTGCCGCGACCTTCCTCGGCACGACCGCCGCGGTGGCTCCTTTCATCGGACTCTTCGGCACCGTCTGGGGCATCATGAGCGCCTTCGAGGACATCGGGCGGACCGGCTCGACCTCCCTCGTCGCGGTCGCTCCCGGCATCGCCGAGGCGCTGATCAACACCGCCGCGGGTCTCGGCGCGGCCATTCCCGCGCTGGTGGGCTACAACTACCTCGCCGGCCGCTTCAAGCATCTGCGCCACCAGATGGAAGATTTCACGCTCGAGTTCCTCAACCTGACCGAGCGCAACTTCACCTGATGTCGCTTCTGGGCTCGAGCGGCGGGTTCACCCAGGACGACGACTCCATCCTCTCGGAGATCAACATCACACCGCTCGTCGACGTGATGCTGGTGCTGCTGATCATCTTCATGATTACCGCCCCGATGCTGCACCAGGGCATCGAAGTGGCGCTGCCCAAGGCGGAGGCACCGACGCTGCCGCAAAAGGGCGAGGACCCGATCGTCCTGTCGATCAATCGCGAAGGTCTCATCTACCTGCGCGACCGGCCGATTCATCCGACCAAACTGGTGGAGGTCCTTTCTCCCATGCTGCGCGGGCGCTCCAACGAGACGGTCTTCCTCAAAGGCGATCGGGACGCTCCCTACGGCAAGGTGATCGACGTCCTCGATACCCTGCATCGCGGCGGCATCGGCAAGGTCGGCATGGTCACCGAGAAACCGGAGCCCCGACGGTAGTGACCTCGACGTACGCGGTCACCGGAGTGCTCGAACGCCGTCGGACCGATCGCGAGCGCGCCCTGCTGGTGCGCTGCGCCGCCGGAGCCCTGGCGATCCACGCCATGGTCGTTCTGGTGGCCTGGGGGCTGCCCCGGCTCCAGCCGGCCGAAAAGCCGCCGATCGAATACGTAGCGGTACAGATCGTCCCCGCCGCGCGGCTCGGCGTCGAACGTCCGCGCCCCGCCCCGGCGCCCGTCGCCCCACCGGTCGCCAAGCCGGAACCGAAGCCGGAAACGCCTCCGGATGTCACTCCGCCCAAGGAAACGCCGGTGCTGCGCGAGCCGACGGCTGCCAAGGCGCCGCCGAAACCGGCGCCGGAGGCGCTCGAAAAGCCGACCGCGCCCGCCACAACGCCCGCTGCCGAACCCGAAGTGCAAGGCAGCGAGCGCGGCAGCACGAACGCCCTGGCGCTGGGCGCGGCGGTCGCCGGACTCGACAATCCGGACTTCGTCTACGGCTACTATGTCGATCAGATGCTCGCCATGATCCAGCGCAACTGGGTACGTCCGATGGTCGGCTCGGGTGTCGAGGCGACGGTGCACTACCGGATCCAGCGCGACGGCCGGATCATCGATGTGCGAATTGCGACCTCCTCCGGCATCAACTCCTTCGACCTCGCAGCCCTGCGCGCCGTGCAGGCTTCGACTCCCCTGCCGCCGCTGCCGCGCGCTTTTCGCGAAGGTTCGCTCGGCGTCAACCTGATCTTCCGATGAGGACTCTCCGACCATGACCCAGTCGCGAACCGCGCGTGCCGCCACCGCACTCCTGATTGCCCTTGCCGGCTGGGTGGCACAGGCCCAACAGACTCCGCCGGCAACGGCGCCCGCCACCGCGCCGCCCGCGGGCGCCCAGGCGCCTGCAGTTCCCGGAGCGCCGGCTGCCACGCCAGCGAGCGGCACGACCATCACGATCGTCATGCCGGACGGTTCGACGCGCGCCCAGATCGTGCTCGCGATCCCGCCGCCCGCGAACCTCGCGGCGCTTCAGGGCACGGCCGGAAACGCGGCTCGAACGGTGGACCAGACGCTGCGCCGGGACCTCGACAAGAGCGGCATCTTCCGCCTGCAGGAGGCCGACGAGCTCGCGGTGCTCTCGCTCACCGGAGATCTCACGCACGACGCCGACCAGTACCGCTCTCTGGGCGCGGAGATGCTGCTCCAGAACGAGATCAAGCAGGACGGCGACCGGCTGGTCATCGAAGGCCGCCTGATCGACCTCGCGAGCCGCCAGCCGATCGTCGGCAAGCGCTATCGCGGCACCTTCGATCTCGCTCGCCGGATCGCGCACACCTTCGCCGACGAAATCATCCTGTACCTCACTGGCAAGCGCGGCGTCGCGCTGACCTCGATCGCCTTCGCCTCCGACCGGGACGGAGAGAAGGAGATCTACCTGATGGACTACGACGGTTTCGATCAGCGCCGGATCACTGGCCACCGCTCGATATCGATGAGTCCTGCCTGGAGCCCGACCGGTGACGTGCTTTCCTACGTCTCGTTCTTCGGCGGCGAGGGGCCGGCCGTGTACCTTGCCGACATCCTGAGCGGGAAGAAGTCTCCGGTGGTTACCAGCGG
>JBDSRU010000267.1:0-3321 GCA_039929145.1 Thermoanaerobaculia bacterium | reverse complement strand
GAAGAAGTCGTAGATCCCGGCAATCGCCGTCGCCTGGAGCAGGAGCTTCGCCTGCGAGCCGCCCTTCTCGCCGGTGACCAGGACCTCGGTGATCGCCGTGGCCTCCGGGTACGGCAACGTGCCGTGGGTCTCGCGGGTGAAGTAGCGCCGCAGCGGGATCAGAAAGAGCAGTCCCAGACAACCACCGGCGAGGCTGATGAAGATCGTCTGCAGGGGATGCGGGTCGAGTTTCAGGATGTAGAGCGCCGGCAGGGTGAAGATCGCTCCCGCGACCATGGCGCCGGAGGTGCCCCCGACGCCGGTCAGGATGACGTTCTCGAGCAGCGTCGAGCGGCGGCCGTAAACCCGCGCCAGTCCGATCGCCAAGATCGAGATCGGAATCGCCGCGTCCATCACCTGTCCGACCTTGAGTCCGGAGTAGGCCGACGCGACGGTGAAGATGACGCACAGAAAGATGCCCCAGCCGACGGAGCGCGTCGTCGACTCCTCCATCGTGACGGCGGCCGGCACCATCGGCGTGTAGGTTTCGCCGGGGGCGAGTGGACGATAGGCGTTCTCGGGCAGCGACTTGGATTCGGGGGCGTCCATTCGTTCTCCCTGGCAGTCGTCTCGCTTGTGGATTCGCGCCAGTCTAACCGAGGCCGGGCTGTTCTCTACTCGTAGACCATCCAGAGCGGTCCGGGGAAGAGGAAGGAGAGTCCTTCGCGCAGACGGTCGCGCCAGTTCTCCCAGTTGTGGCCGTCGAAAGACTCGACGTAGCGTACGTCCATGCCGGTCGACTGGAGGATCGGCACGAGGGAACGGTTCTCGTAGATCAGCGACTCGTAGACGCCGCAGGAGAGGAAGACCCGTTCGGAGATTCGGGCTGGAGCGTCGCGGAAGGCGTTGACGAAGTCGACCACCGGCTCGAAGGCGGGGCCGCGCTGGCTCGGTCCGATGTCGGTGAAGGCGAACGACCCCGACTGCAGCAGCAGCCGCCCGAACTGCCGCGGGTAGTGCGCCGCCGCGGCTAGCGCCGCGACGCCACCGAAGCTCGCGCCCATGAGGCCGCGGTTCGCCGCCCCCTTCTGCAACGGATAGTTCGCCTCGAGCGCGGGGACCAGCTCCTCGGCGAGAAACCGGCTGTGCTCGAGGCTGGCTCCGTAGTCGCGCAGCCGCTGGCGCGACTGGGTGAGGGCGACGATCATCGGCGCCACCTCGAGCCGGTGAATCAGATTGTCGAGCACCGTCTTCAACACCGAGAAATGCAGGTAGTCGGTGCCGTCGTGAACCACCAGCAACGGGTAGCGTCGCGTCGCGCGGTAGCGCGCCGGCAGGTAGATCTGGACCTCCCGCGAAGAGGCGGAGGACGAGCCCGGCATGCGAAGCCGCTCGATCTTTCCCGGCCGCGCTTCGGGATCCGGCGAGATCCAGTCGGGAAGGCGGTATTCGGCCCCCTGGCAGACCGAGTTGGCGCCAAACGGGTCGTGCGCCAGCTGCGAGTTCAGGGGATCGCGAATCAGCCGGCTCAGGTCGCCCTGTTGCACCTCGAGCTTGTACTCGACGCGCGAACGCACCGGAATCTCCTGCGTCAGGTACCAGAGGTCGGTGTCCGGAGCCTGCAGGAAAGGCTGCGCGGAAGTCAGGCCGTAGATCCAGTGCTGCAGGTAGACGGCGTCGGCCTCGCCACGGTAGAGGAAAGTGACCGTTCGGCCCTCGACGATCGGCGCCACGTGGTCGGCGAGAAAAGCATCGATCCTCGCCGGCGTGAGGTCGCCCTCCGCCAGCAGGTCGGCGATCGCGAGCGTCACGCGGAGAGTCCTGTTGCTTCGTCGTCGCCGTCGACGTCGAGCGCCAGAACGCCGCCGTCGGGCATCAGCCGGCTCATGCCCGAGCCGTGAAAGGCGAGCGACTGCACCGGTGCGTAACCGCGTTCGTCGAGCGCCATCCAGGAGCCGTCGGCCATCGCAATGCACTGCGCGGGGGCAAAGCGCCGGGCGAGAAGCGAGACCCGGCGCGGGTCGTCGAGCGCGAGGCGTTTCCGGGCATGCGGAAAGAGCACGAGTCCCCGAGCCAGACCGAGGCCGCGCTCGAGGAGCTCGGTGTTGCCGTGGCCCTGCGGCGGAAAGTGGTGAAAGAGGATGATCCTTTCGGAGATCACCATCGCACCGGCGGCCCAGGCGAAGATCGCCTTGTTGGCGAGTTTTACGTGCATGTCGAAGAGCCGCAGCCGGTTGACGAGAATCGCGACGTGACCGCCGGCGAGCGCGACGCCATCGGCCCTCTCCAGCTGACGGACGATCTGGCGCGAGTGGCGTTCGATCGCCGGGCGCCCGGCGGGATTCCAGTCGCGGGAGAAGGCGGCATGAATCTCATCGACCCGCCCGAGGTGGTGGGTATCGAGGTCGCGCAGCGCCTGGAGGGCGGATTCGCGCTCGGGCGTGAGCAGCACCGGATCGCCCGAGCGCAGCTCGAGCTCACGCAGCGCCGTCAAGGCGTAGCCCAGCCGGGAACGGTAGAGCTCCTGCAGCTCGCGCAGGTGCTCCTGGCGCTCACGGTAGGCGGCGGCCAGCTCGGGATCGCGCTCGAGGGCGTCCTCGCTGCGCGCATAGAGCATCAGGTTCATGGTGCGCTCGCCCAGATGCTCGTGGAGCTCGAGATCCTCGGCTTCGCGCTCCTGCCAGCCGGCAGTCACGGACGCCAGCTTGCCAGCGATCCCCGCCCGCGCCACCGCCTCCCCCAGAGTGGGCGTGAATCGCTGCGGTCCGAGTAGCGTGACAGTCGGCATGGGCTAGAATCCTATGGTCCAGAACGGCAAAGAGTCCATTCGCCCAGTGCGAAGGAGAGATCATGCACGTCATCTTCGTGGAACCGAAATTCCCGTACAACCAGCGCGAGTTCGTTCGCGGGCTTGCCGCCGTCGGCGCCCGGGTCACCGGCATCGGCGAACGCCCCTGGGAGGCGATCGACGAGGAGCTGCGCAGCTGGATGGTGGGCTACGAGCAGGTGCGCTCGGTGGTGCACGAACCGTCGATGCTCGAGGCGGTGCGCAAGGTGCAGGCGTCGGCCTGGGTGGACCGGATGGAAGCGACCGTCGAGGCCCACATCATGCCCGCGGCAAAGGTCCGCGAAGCGGCGGGCATCCCCGGAACCACGGTCGAGACCGCCTATCTGTGCCGCGACAAGCCGGCGATGAAGGAGGCCTTGCGCCAGGCCGGCGTCTCCTGCGCCCAGTCGCGCGGCGTGGAAACTCCCCAGGAGCTGCGGATGTTCGCCGCCGAGGTCGGCTACCCGATCATCCTCAAGCCCCGCGCCGGCGCCGGCGCCTCGGGGACGCAGCGC
>JBDSRU010000266.1:0-4803 GCA_039929145.1 Thermoanaerobaculia bacterium | reverse complement strand
TTGATACCGCGATCGCGGGCGACGGGGGGACAGTCCGGCCCGCCCAGCCCGCGGGCTTGGTCCGTTTCGAAGAGCTGGCGCGCCGCTGTGAGATCGGCTGCAAGATGCGGGAAAGCGCCCGCGCGGGCGCGAGATGCGCGGCCTCGAAGGCATGCTGGCGCTCCACGAGGAAGGCGTAGCAGGCCTCGCGCAGGGCGCGTCTCACCTCTGCGGATCCGGTGCCAGCCGAATTTCCAGCACAGTGACGAGACCGCCCGCCAGCTCCTGGTCGAGCCGACCCTGTCGGCCAAGGCATGCAAGCTCAACGGTTGCAGTGAAAAGCACCCGGCGCTTCGCACCCGGCGCTTCGCACCAGCAATGTCGGGTTCTCGACCTGGATTTCGATCTCATCCCAAAGGCTCGCCGGATTTCGCTCGGCACGACCGGGAGGAGCAATGGGAACGAACCACGGAAAGACCCGAACCAGGATGTCGAGTGGAGCGGTCGCGCCGGCGGCGCCGGCGGTATTGGTGACATGGGCGGTATGGGCGACGATGGCGATGTCCTTCGCTTCTGGAGCCGGGGCGCACCGAACCGCTGTCGGCCTGTCACCGGTTCTGGCGCAAGGTATCGCCAACCAGACGATCTTCGATGGCTCGCTCTTCGTCGACGGATTCGAGACCCAGGACGCGGCCGTCGGGTCGGCCGTGGAACCGTAAGAGGCGGGCCCATGACGACGAACGAATGCGCAGTTTCGATCCAGCCTCCCGCGAAGCGGAAAGTGGCCCAGTCAGGGGGCACATCGAAAGCGGCCTTCGCCGTCTCGACGAGTCGACGCCTGGTGGAAGCCGCTCTTCGAATCGTGGTCGGGACTGTGCTCGCCGCGCCCGCGTTGGCGATCCAGAACCTCGCCCCGAACGCGGAGTTCGACACCGACGTCCTCCCGTGGAGCGCCGGAGCCAACTCCTCATCGGTCGGCTGGACCAGCGTCGATCACGCCGGCTGCAGCTCCTCGATTTCGGGGGCCGCGCAGGCGATGAACTTCGCCACCTCTTCCGATCAAGGTCGCGGGATCTCGGCCTGCATTACCGGCTTCGTTCCCGGACAGACCTACACTTTCGGTACCGACCTTCATTTCCCGTCCGGCCAGACGCGCACCGGGTCCGCGGTGCTGTTGGCGGTCTGGCTCTCGAGCACGGACTGCACCGGCTTCAGTCGAACGACCGACTCCTCGCCGACGATCGACTCCACGACCGCCGGCGGCTGGGTTCACGTCGAGGGTACGACGGTAGCCGGGGCAGATGATGGCAGCCTGGCCCTGGTCGCGCGGCTGATCAAGGATCAGGCGGGTGGCTCGCTCGCGCTCGATTTCGATGGCGCCTACTTCGTTCCAGGAGAGGGCTTCCTGTTCGCCGACGGGTTCGATCGCCAGTCGACCTGTCGCTGGTCCTCGGCGTCGCCCTGAGTCCGCGGTGGGCGGTCGCCCGGCGCTTTTCGATTTCGCCGGGTGTGAACGGCGGCAGCCGAATTCGCAGGACTGCGCAGAACTGAATCCTTACGCTTCGAATCCGGTCAGAACGATCTCCGGGCTGTCGGAAACGACAATGAGCCGCATCGCGGCCTGATCGATCCTTCCTGCTGCGGCGAGTCGCTCGCGCAGGAGAAAGCCGTGCAGGCGTTCGAGCAGGAACCCCCCGACGCGCCGCTGATAGCCGGTCCGCTGGACATAGAAGTGTGCCGCGAATACTCGCCAGACGGCGTCGAGCGAGTCGGCAAGCTCGACCAGGAGGGATGCGTCGATCCGGCAGAGCGTGGGTGAAGGGAGAAGGAAGCGGCCGTTGCGGAAGGCGTTCAAGCGTTCGCCCGGAAGTATCCCGAGAGTCTCGCAGGTCGCGATCAGTCCGAGGAAATCCTCAATCAGGTGATAGCTCGCGTACTGATCGCTCACCGAACCCGGGCATTGAAAGGAAGGCCCGACGAGGAGCCGCTCGGGCGAGGCCTGGAGGTGGTCGAGCGAGGGCATCAGCTCTCCCGCGGCGGCAGCGCCGGCGACGAAGGCATAGGGAATGTTGGTCGATCGCCGCGGACCTTGGATGAAGCTGAGGAACTTGCGGTACTGAAAAAGATAGAGGGAGTCGGCGACGACATCGCCTGCGGCAAGCCGTTCCGCCAGCCCAAAGAACTGGGCGTACTCCGAAAGCGCGCCGTCCTCCCCATGCGGATAGCTACCGTCGGCGACGACGATTTCGCCCGGCAGTCCGAGAGGCACCGGGGTGACCATGGTGAAGTCGATGCCGGGAGAAAAGATCGCCGGGCGGTGACCGAGACAGAAGGCGCGGATCGGTGGAGTCATGAAGGCATCGCCGAAGTTCTCATGGTTCCAGTCGCCGGGACGACCAACCCGAGCAGAATAGCGGAAAGGGGAAGGGCAGCGGAGGAGGCGGTCAGCACGGTTCCGCAGATGACCCCGACGAGGACTCCGCCTGGAGGCACCTGGCGTAGTCTTCGTGGCACATGAAGATAAGACGGAGCGGGACCGCACAACCTGGCACCTCGTGCGGGCACTTCGTGCGAAGACAATGCGAGGTAGAGATCGGCTGGAGCTTCGACAGCCCGCACCTCGACGTCCCGGGTCCAGGACCTGCGGCAGATTGAACGCACGTTGAGGATTCTCCGGCGGAGCTGGGAGCTCGCAGGCCTCGCGGTCTACTCGTGGATCTGGTTCCGCAACGCCTGGATCACCGACGACGCTTTCATTACGTTCCGTTCGATCGAGCAGTTGCTGGTGGGCAACGGCTTGCAGTTCAATCCTCACGAACGGGTCCAGGCTTTCACCCATCCAGCCTGGCTCGGCTTGCTGCTGCCTCTGCGGGCGGCAGGACTCCCACTGGCGGCGGCCGCTTTTGTGCTCAGCTGGCTGGCTGTCTGCGTTGCCCTGATTTTGTTGTGGCGCACCTTCAGCGCTCAGCCGGCGAGAGCCTGGCTTTGCGTTGCTGCGGTCGTCGGCTCGCGCGTCCTCGTGGACTTTTCGTCCTCCGGTCTCGAAACCCCGCTGTCGATCCTGCTGGTCGTCGTCTTCGCGCGCCTGGTGCTCCTGTGGGAAGAGGGCGGCGGCAGCGAGCGCGGCCAGGCCAGCCGCTACTCCGTCGTGCCCATCTTCCTGGTGGCGTCGGCGCTGCTGTTGACGAGGCACGATCATGCTCCGCTGCTCGCACCCGTCCTCGCGCTCGTCGCGGTCCGGCGCTGGGCTGCGGTCCGGGGCCGCTGCGGTGCCGAGATCGCGCTGGGGCTGTCGCCGTTTCTGGCCTGGTCCCTGTTCTCATGTCTGTACTACGGATCGCTGGTCCCGAACACGGCGCTTGCCAAGCTGGGCGCCGGCGTGCCGCGCTTCGAGCTCTTCGTGCAGGGTCTGCGATACATCCTGACGACGGCCATGTGGGATCCGCTCTGGATCCCACTCCTGATCGCTGGAGCTTTCGCGGCGTTTCGTTGCACCTCCGCCGGCAGAGCGCTCGGAATCGGCGCCGGCCTTCACATGATCTACGTGACCGCGATCGGTGGCGACTTCATGGTGGGCCGATTCTGGGTTCCCTCGGCAGTCACGGCGTTGGTCCTCGCGGTCACGAAGCTGCCCGACCGGGCCGTGCGCGCGAGTCTGGCCGGCGTACTCGCCGTCTGCATCTTCTCGCCTGACACGGCGCTGTGGAACAGCCGTGATCATCTTCCGGCCTCGGGGATGTCCGCTCCGGGCAAGTCGGGAATCATGGATCTGAAAGGCGATCGGCCAGGGTCCGAATGGCTGGCGGACCTTCTCCACGACGGGTGGCCGGAGCCGATGGTGGATCCTCTGGGTCCTCCAAAGGCCGTCGGAATTCTCGGCCGCCCGGGATTCCGCGCCCACCCGCAGCAGATCCTGGTCGACATCTTTGCGCTCTCCGACCCGTTTCTTGCGCGCCTGCCGTATGAGCCGCCGTGGGCGATCGGGCACTTGCGCCGGCACGTTCCGGAGGGCTATCTCGACAGTCTGGCGATGGGAGAGAACCGGCTGAGCGATCCAGTTCTGGCCGAGCTCTACGACGACCTGCGCGTCGTGGTCTCGGCTCCGCTTTTTGATCCCGCTCGTCTGCGCGGCGCGGTGCGACTGGTGCGGCGAGACCGGGTGGATCGACTGGCCGACGCGCGTTGCCCGCGCCTCGAGGTGGGAGTGCCAGGCTTTGGCGGGGAGGGAGTACGCGGTACCCCGGTGCTGTCTCCTTCCGTCAAAGTCGAAGGCCGCAGGCTCCTGTTACGAGGTGTGGCAACGCTCGGAGAGCGGGCGAGGCAGTGGCAGCTCGAAGTGGGTGTCGAGCCGCTGCCTGCCGAATCGCGGCTCGACTGCGTGCCCGCGTCCACGAACGCAGCGCTCGAGCTCGCGGTCGAGCTGCTCTACGAAGATTCAGCGCACGCCCAGGTGGCTGGCGCGAACCTGCCGTCCCTGCATCTCGTCCTTGCGCCGCCGGACGAGCCGCAAGACGGCCAGCCCGCCCAGCGCTGAGCCCAGCGGCAGAAGCCCCACGAGATCGAGCGCCGGGACTTCGACGATCGGGGGCGTGAGCTCTCCCGCGCGCGCCGATGTCGAAGCTCCAGCGGAGATCAGTGGCACCGCTCGTGCGCCTCCCATGGGGCCGGTCGGGAATTTCGCAGACCATGTGTCGAATTTGCCATGCTCCGTTCGACTACAAGGAGGACAGAGAGCTCCAGAGGAGAGACACATGCCCATCAAGTCGGCACGGATCGCCCCGTCGATTGCTTTCATCGCGCTGGCCGGAGCCGCCCTTCCGGCGG
>JBDSRU010000265.1:0-5336 GCA_039929145.1 Thermoanaerobaculia bacterium | reverse complement strand
CAATGACCCCGCCGGCGCCATCAACCCGCCGCCCGCGCCGCTCTCATCCAGGCCTTGCGATATCGGGCCGCCGATGTATAGGGCCAGACGTTCCGGAACTTTCGGCTGGCACCTTCCCAGGCACCTTCCCAGAACATTTGGCTGGCACCTTCCCACCTTCCCACACTTACTTCGGGCGACCGCTCGAAGCTCCGACGAGCGCGGCGGCACGCGGCGGAAAGAGAAGAATCGTGAAAACCATGAAAACGGCGAGAACGATCGACGCCGAATAGCGACTGAGGGCCAGTCCACCCTGGGCGATCGGCTTGTCGAGGAAATCGCCCAGAACCGCGCCGAGCGGCCGAGTGAGGACGAAAGCCGCCCAGAACAGCGCAGTCCGCGAAACGCTCGTCGCCCACCAGGCGAGAATGACCACCGTGAGAAGCCCGGCGAAGATTGCGATTCCTCCCCGGTATCCCAGGCCTGCGGTGTCGACTGTCCAGTCTCCGAGCGCGGTGCCAAGCGTCTGCGAAAAGAAAATCGTGATCCAATAAAAGGACTCCGCACGCGGAGAGCTCACCGAGGCGACGGCGACCGTTCCGCTCATCCGGTGCCAGGTGACGAGCGACGCGAGGAGAAGCACCGAGAGAATCGCGCTGCCTCCGGCGTAACCCACGCCGAGCGAACGGTCGGCGTAGTCCGCCACGGTCGTCCCCACCGTTGTCGTCGCGACAATTGTCGACCAGTAGAGCGCCGGACGAAATCGATCCGCCCGGACCTGAGCCACGGCGACGACCAGAAAAATCGCTCCGAAGATCAACGAGCCGATCAGGTAGCCGAGATTCATCGACATCGAAACCGCGTCGCCGCCGATTTCGCCCAGAGTCGTGGCGGCGACCTTGAGAATCCAGAAGGCGAGCGTCAGCTCGGGAACCTTGCTTCGCTCGGGCTTGGGCGACAGAGTCATGCACTCGACCTCACTCCTGACGCCACTCGCAACCTGAAAGTCGGCAACGTCAACGTTCGATCGAATCCTCGCAAAGTCTTGGTGAACGAAGAATGAAGGGTTCGGGAAGGGGGTCCTGCGCTGAAAATGGCCCGGCACCTTGTTGGCCGCAGCGCCTTGTTGGCCGCACCCGGACTGGGGCGCCAGCGAGGGTCGTTGGAAGAGGACCGGCCAGCCAACGGCAGGCATCGCGGGCGCTCCCCGAGGAACTCAAGCACCTCTCTCGGCTTCGGCTGGCACCCACCCGGGAAAGCAGACCTGAGGGGGGCTGGCGCCTGTCTCGGCACTTGTCTCGATCGCGCAGTTCACGGCTCCGCCGGCGGCAAAGGTACGCAACTCTGAACGCTGCCCTGCGTATCCACTGCAACCTGGACGGAGTGCGACGATGACGATCAGCCGCCGGTCCTTTCTCAAAGCTGCAGCAGCCATGGGGGCTTCGCTCGCCTGGGCCGGACGTGCCCACGGATCGCAGGTCCACTGGCAGGAGCGGCGGGATCTCTATCCCCAAGGGGTCGCCTCGGGCGATCCCGACCCGCACAGCGTCATTCTGTGGACGAGGCATCCGTTTGCCGACGGCACGCGCCATATCCTCACCGTCGAGGTCGCCGAGGACGAGGCCTTCCGCCGGGTGATCGCGCACGCGGAAGCACCCGTTTCGAGCGCTGCCGACTGGACTTCGAGGGTTCTGATCGGCGGGCTCGAGCCGGCGCGCGCGTACTGGTATCGGTTTACCGATGCCGAGGGAAACGGCAGTCGGGTCGGCCGCACGATCACCGCGCCGTTGGCGGACGATCCCCGGACGGTGAACTTCGCCTTCGTGAGCTGCCAGGACATCAACGAGGGCAAGCTCAACGGCTATCGACGAATGATTTACGAAGATGAACGCGCCCCCGCCGCCGAGCAGCTCGAGTTCGTCCTGCACTTAGGCGACTTCATCTACGAGGTGGTCGAGTATCCCGACGAAGTGCAGACCCGCTACGACCGCACGATCTACGAGGTGGCGCGCATCCCGGAAGGGCACAAGGTCGGCAACTTCCACATCCCGCTGACCGTCGATGGCTACCGGGCCATCTACAAAGGCTATCTCCTCGATCCCGACCTCCAGGACGCGCGCGCGCGCTGGCCCTTCGTCTGCATCTGGGACAATCACGAGTTCTCCTGGCAGGGTTGGCAGAGCACCGTGAAGGCGGGAAGCTTCGAGCAGCCCGCTCCGAGCATCAAGATCGCGGCGAATCAGGCCTGGTTCGAGTACCTTCCCTCGCGGGTCGCGGCGCCGGGCGGGTCGCTCGAGCGCTTCGATCCACCCACCGTGAAAGACGGCGTTGCCATCCAGGAGTTCGACAGCAACGGGCTGGGGATGGAGCCGAACAACCTGACGGCGATCCACAGCCTCAAGGCGTACCGGGCACTGCGCTTTGGCCGCAATCTGGACCTGATCATCACCGACCAGCACAGCTATCGCAGCGCGGATCCCTTCAGGGATCCGTCGCTGGGAAACCTCGGCGGGGAGGAGTTCACCTCCATGTTTCCCGAGTCTCTGATGCGCGTCCTGGACGGCGGGCGCGCTATCAACGACGGCAATCCCCCGGCGGAGATCCGCTTCAACGACGCGCATGTTCCCAACCCACGGCGGAGCGCACCGCCGCAGACGATTCTCGGCGCGGAGCAGAAGGCGTGGTTCAAGGACCAGCTCCGGAGCTCGACGGCGGCATGGAAGATCTGGGCCAATTCCCAAGGCACGCTCGATCAGCGCTCCGACCCGCAGAACCTGCCCCCGGGTCTCACCAAGGAGTCCTGGCCTGCGAACGGCGGTTACGCAGCCATGGGCGGCGGTGACTATGGCACCGCGTTCGTGGAGCGCGCCGAGATCTACCGGCTCGTGCGCGACGCAAAGGTGACGGGCTTCGCCATCGTGTCGGGCGACCTCCACAGCTTCTGGGCCGGCTATGCGGCTGCCGAGCTTCCGCCTGGCAAGTTCGAGCCGGTCGGCCTGAACTTCGTCGGCGCCTCGCTCACCAGCCCCGGCCCCATGGAGGCGAACGAGCACAATCTTCCGAAGGACTCCCCGCTACGACCGCTGTTCCTGGCTGACAAGGCGGCAGGGGCGCCGGACTGGACGTTCAACATGCTGCTCCGGCACGGCGTTCGTTCGTGTCTCGAATATGCCAAGAGCTTCGACTTGAAGCGCGCCCGCGCGCTGTCCAACCCCGATCTCGCTCCCCACCTCGAGTTCGTCGATCTGGGCGGACACGGCTATGCGAAGGTCCGATTGTCGGCCGATGAGATGCGCACCGAGTTTGTCTGCATCCCGCGTCCCATCGCGCGCAGCGAACGACCGGACGGCGGGCCCCTCCGGTACCGTGTATTGCACACGGCGGCACTCTGGAAGAGCGGCGAACGCCCGCAGCTGAAGGTCTCGGTTCTCGAAGGCGACGCAGGATTGTCGATCTGACGGACTGACGGCGAGCGGCGTTCACCCGCCGCCGCGATCGCACGCGGGGTGCCTGAGACGGCTTCTGCGAGCCCTTGCAAGGCGGTCGGGTCACGCCGGGGTGACCACGCGAACACGCCGGGACACGCCTTGAGCGACTGCGGGAAAGATGCTTGCGAGCCGAGCCACCCTCGGTGCTGGATTGTTTCCCAGTCGGGGCTGGAACGGGTTTCCTAGAGCTCGGTCAGAGGTCGCGTAACCCGGGCGATGGGCACCCCGCCACTCACGACCGGGGGCTTCGCCGGTGGAGCTTCGGACACCGCCTGCGGCGCCCCTGAGGGTTCGCCTGGAGCGGCGAGGTAGAGGCCGCCACGATAGGCCCGGTCAGCGCCGTTGAAGTAGGCGATGGCGTCGCCCTGGAGCTCGCGTTCGGTGCGCTGCAGTGCGGCGTTGCGCTCGAAGGTCCTCGACACACGCCGGTAGGCGAAGGTCTCGACGCGACCCTGCAGGCCGAGGACGGCGATCTCGCCGCCGCGCAGCAGTGCCACCGAGTTGTTGTGCGTCACCAGCGCCCGCCCGAGCGCCGGGTCGACGGTGAAGGCGTCCTGGCCGAAGAACTTGCTGTCGTAGGAGAGGCCGAGCCGCGCGAGCACGGTCGGCGGCACGTCGAGCGACGAGCTCAGGGTGTCGATCCGGCGGCCGTGTTCGATCCCCGGGCCGAGGTAGAGGATCGGCACCTCGTAGCTCCCGAGCGGAATCTCCGCCGCGCCGTAGACCCGCGCACCGTGATCGCCCATCAGAACGAAGAGCGTGTTGTCGTAGAACGCATGCTGCTCCGCCTGGCGCAGAAAACGGCCCAGCGCATAGTCGGCGTAGCGCACGGCGTTGTCACGCCGCTTGAGTCCCGGCAGGGGTTGCACGACATCGGTGGGAAAAGCAAACGGCCGATGGTTCGAAACGGTGAGGACGAGGGTGTAGAAGGGCCGGCCGGTGGCCGCCATGCGGTCCATCTCGGTGAGCGCGCGATCGAAGATCACCTCGTCGGCGACGCCCCAGGCGGTGGTGAAGGCGTTCTCGGGCATATCGCCCTGGTCGACGATCCGTTCGACACCGTTCGCCGCGAGGTACCCCCCCATGCCGTCGAATAGCGCCCGCCCGCCATAGACGAAGGCGGTCTGATAGCCGACGCCGGCGAGCAACGAAGGCAGCGTGAAGAGCCCCTGCGACTGCGAGCGACGGACGATCGACGCCCCGGGGAGCGGCGGCAGCGAGGAGGTCGTCGCCTCGATCGCCCGGATCGTCCGGTTGCCCGTCGAATAGGCCTGCGTGAGGAGCGTTCCCTGTCCGGCGAGACGATCGAGCTCCGGGGTCAGGCTCGTCTCCCGCGATGACAACAAGGCACTGAACTCGCTGCCGAGGCTCTCCTCGAGAACGATGACCACGTTGTGCCGCTGCGGCGGCCCTGGATTCTCGACATGGCGCAGCGTCGAGCCTCCGGCGAGGTCGACCCGCCGCCCTTCCGAGACACTGAACAGATGTTCGAGCCGGCTCTCGATCTCCGCTGGGGGGAGCGTCCGGTAGAGACCTTCGTAGGGGGCATCGGCGCCAACCACGGCACGCCAGAAGGAATAAGAACCGTTGCTGGCGACCTCGTTGATCGCCCGGTTCTCCGACACTCGGGCGAACTCCGGGCGCACGACAAAGGAGAGCGCCGCGAGGATCGAGAGGTAAACCGCCAGCCCGGCAAGGCGGCGGCGCCTCGCATCCGGGCGCTCCCAGGCGCTGGCGAGCCGGCCACGCAAGGTGCGCACCAACAGCCAGGTGGCGACTCCCAGACCGAACAGGATCGAGCCGGTCGGGAAGCTCTGCCAGATGTTTTCCCCCACTTCAGTGGGATAGAGCAGGTAGTCGGCGGCGACG
>JBDSRU010000264.1:0-2556 GCA_039929145.1 Thermoanaerobaculia bacterium | reverse complement strand
ATGCCGAGGACGAGCGCGAAGAGCAGCGACGACATCGAATCGCGGAAGGCGACGCTGGCGCCGCCGAGCACCACCCGCACGCCGACCGGCGAGCCCTTGGCGAGCTGCTCGACTCTGGCGAGGGCCTTGTCCTGTGATGCACCCTGGGCGACGTTGGCGAAGACGGTGATGGCGCGCTCGCGGTCGCGGCGGGTGATCGCCTGCAGCGCGGGATGCTCCTGCGTCGTGACCAGGGCCGAGAGCGGCACGAGCTCGCCCGATGCGGCGCGTACCTTGAGGCGCGCGAGATCCTCCGGCCGCGAGCGTTGGTCGGCCAGCAGCCGCAGCCGCACGTCGTAGCGCCGGCCGTCGGCGCTGTACTTGCCGACCCGGACGCCGCCGATCAGGGCGTTGAGTGAAGTGGCGACGTCTTCCATGCCGACGCCGAGGTCGGCGGCGCGAGCGCGGTCGGGCAGGACGGTCCACTCCGGCATTCCGAGCTGGTAGTCGCTGTCGAGATCGACCACTAGACCCGACTCCTTCAGGTCGGCCATCAGCTTCTGGCTGGTGCCGATGAGCTGGTTCCAGTCCGAGCCGCGGACCGAGAACTCGACCGGGAAGCCGCGCTGAGCGGTGAAGCCCTGCTGCGAGAGATCCTGCACCACGGCGCGAAGGCCGGGGTAGGTGTTGAGCTCCTTGCGCGCCTCGGCGATGAACTGCGCCTGGGTTGTCGCCCGTTCGCCGGGCGGCTGCAGGGTGACGAAGAAGATGCCGCTGTTGACCCCGCCACCGCCGAAGCCGCCGCTGACGGCGAAGACGCGGAGGACATCGGGACGCTGGAGCAGATACTCCTCGCCGCGCCGCACCAGCCGGTCCATCTCCGCCAGGTTCGAGCCCACGGCGGCAGTCAGCCGGACCATCACCCGCGACTGATCCTGCGACGGCACCATCTCCTTCGGCATGGCGCGAAAGACCAGAATCGCCAGGCCGAAGAGGGCGAACCCGCCGCCGATCACACGCAGCGGGCGCCGCAGGGCCCAGGGAAGGATACGCGAGTAGCCGCGCGCCAGACGCGAGAAAGCGCGATCGACGAGGTGGCCCAGACGGTTGCTGCGCTCGCGCGAGACGTCGAGGAGCTGCGAGCAGCGCGCCGGAGCGAGTGTCACCGCTTCGAGGTAGGAGAGCAGCACCGCGACGCAGAGCGTGACGCCGAACTGGAGGAAGAACTTGCCGACGATCCCTTTCATGAAGATCACCGGCAGGAAGATGGCGCAGACGGCGAGGGTGGCGGCCAGAGCGGCGAAGGCGATCTCGCGCGTTCCTTCCCGCGCCGCGACGACCCGGTTCTCGCCCGCCTCGGCGTGGCGGAAGATGTTCTCGAGCACCATGATCGCGTCGTCGACGACGATACCGACCGAGAGGCCGAGCGCGAGCAGGGTGAACGTATTGAGGGTGAAACCAAGAAAATAGATCACCCCGACCGTGCCGAGGAGCGACATCGGAATCGCCAGCACGACGTTGAGCGTCGACGAGAGCGAGCCGAGAAAGAGCCAGCAGACCAGAGCGGTGAGCAGCACGGCGAGGGCGAGCTCGAACTCGATCTCGTGCACCGACTCCTCGATGAACAGGGTCGAGTCGAAGTTGGTCTCGAGCGTCATGCCTGGCGGCAGGGTGGCGCTGATCGCCGCCATCTCGGCGCGGATCGCCCGCGCCACCGCTACCGCGTTGGCGCCGCGCTGCTTGCGGATGCCCAGACCCTGCGCCGGCTCGCCGTTGAAGCGTGACGCCCGCCGGACGTCCTCGAAACCGTCCTCGATGAGCGCCAGGTCCTTGAGATAGAGCGGCGAGGCGCCGCGGGCGGAAGCTGCGCCCTCGCCCTCGCCGGCGACCACGATGTTGCGCAGCGTTTCGAGATCCATCGCCTCGCCGAGGACGCGCACGTTGACCTCGCGTCCGGGGACCTCGATCCGCCCGGCAGGGAGCTCGACGTGCTCGCGCACCAGGGCGCGGGTGATGTCACCGACGGTGAGGTTCTTGGCGTCGAGCGCCGAGGCGTCGACCCAGATGCGGACGTTGCGCTCGATCGAACCGCCCTCGGTGATCTCGCCGATTCCGGGGACGGTCTGCAGGCGCTCCTTGACGCGATAGCGCGCAAAGTCAGCAAGCACCTGCCGGGAATAGGGACCGGCGAGGCCGATCCACATGATTGGCTGATCCTCGGGGTTGGTCTTGCCGATGACGGGCGGGTCGATGTCGCGCGGCAGCCGGCGGGCCGCCTGCTGCACCTTGGCGGTGACGTCCTGGAGCGCCAGATCGACGTTGCGATCGAGGTCGAGCTCGACGGTGACCGATCCGCTTCCCTGGCGGGCGTTCGACGAAAGACCGGAAACGCCCTCGACCTGCACCAGCGCCTCTTCGAGCACCTGCAAAACGTCGTTCTCGATGACCTCGGGAGCAGCGCCCTCCCAGCTCACCGAGACGTTGATGGTGGGGAAGTCGACGTCGGGCATCTGGCTGATGCCGATGCGGCTCGCGGCCACGAGTCCGAAGAGCACCGTCCCCGCCATGAGCATCCAG
>JBDSRU010000263.1:0-6627 GCA_039929145.1 Thermoanaerobaculia bacterium | reverse complement strand
CCGGCGGAGGTCGCCGGTGGGTGGCCCAACCCGGATTCGACCTCGCCGCCGAACCAGAACTCGGTGTGCGGGCGCGAACCGCAGTTCGGACAGGTGAGCTTCAACGCCATCGAGAATCCCCTCGCGAAGCTCGCAGCATAGTCGCCGCGTCCACCCAAGTCGAGGGTGCTTCCGCTCTCAGGCGCGAGGCGCGATTTCAGGGCGCCGCACGTTCGCGCAGGAGCCCGCGCGACCGTCCTCCACCGCCCGGCTCAAACCCCGAAGTAGCGCGCGTCGGGGTGGTGGAAGACGAGGGCAGAGACGCTCGCCTCGGGGTCCATCATGTCGCCCTCGGTGAGCTCGACGCCGATCTCTTCCGGCCGCAGGGCGGCGAAGAGCGGGCGTTGGCCGCCCAGGTCGGGACAGGCCGGATACCCGAAGCTGTAGCGCTTGCCGCGGTAGCGCGCCGAGAATCGGTCCTGCGGCGTGGTCTCCGCCGGATCGGGGAAGCCCCATTCGGCGCGGAGCTTCCGGTGCAGCCACTCCGCCGCGGCCTCGGCGGTTTCGAGCGCCAGCGCCGCGAAGGTGTGACTCTTCAGATACTCGCCGGCGTGCTTGTAGGTCTCGACCCGCTCGCGCACTCCCGCGCCGGCGGTGGTGACGAAGAGCGCCACGTGGTCCGAATCGAGGACGTAGTCGGAGATCGCCAGGCCGTCGGCGCCCTCCTGCCGCGGCAGCTCCCAGGAAGCGACGACCGCACCCGTCGCCGGGTCGAGCAGCGACAGCGTGTTGCCCTCGGAGCGCGCCGGGAAGAACTGCCAGACCGCCCTGGCCTGCATCCCGCCCTGCCGCGCGACCTCCTTCAACTCGTCGACCACCGCCTGCAGCTTGAGGAATTTCGGATCGCCTTCCTCGGCAAGCTTGCGCACCACTCCGCGTAGCCCCAGGTGCTTGCCATAGAGCATCTGCGGATTGAGCTCCGCCCAGACCGCGTCGAGGTCGAGTGTTTTGGCATGGCGCTCGAGGTCGGGGGGCGGCGGCACCGGGAGATCGCGCCGCACCGCGGAGCGCCGGGGCGCCGCGGCGTCGTGACCGGCGCTGTCGCTCGCCACGGGACTGTCGACGCTGTCCTGCTCGAGCAGGGCTCCGATCTCCTGTTCGAGCGCCGGACGGCTCGCCGGATCCATCAGCCTCTCGACGAGCTTCAGCCCGTGCATGGCGTCCTTGGCGTAGGTGCAGACACCGCCGTAGGCGGCGGCGATCTTCCTGTGCGTGAAGCGCCGGGTGAGAGCCGCCCCGCCGACCAGCAGCGGCGTGTCGATGCCCACCGCCGAGAGATCGCCCGCCGTTACCACCATCTGCTGGGCGCTCTTCACCAGGAGGCCCGAGAGCCCGATGACGTCCGGCCGGTGCTGCTCGACCGCCTGGATCAGCTGCTCCGACGGCACCTTGATTCCGATGTTGACGACCGCGAAGCCGTTGTTCGACAGCACGATGTCGACCAGGTTCTTGCCGATGTCGTGCACGTCGCCCTTGACCGTTGCGAGCAGCACCTTGCCGCGCGAGCTCGAGGCCGACTTCTCCATGTGCGGCTCGAGGAAGTTCACCGCCGCCTTCATCACCTCCGCCGATTGCAGGACCTCGGCGACGATCAGCTTGTTGTCGTTGAAGAGACGCCCCACTTCACTCATGCCGGCCATGAGCGGGCCGTTGATGATCGCCAGCGGATCGCCGTAGCTGTCTTCGCCGAGTGCGATCTGGAGATCGGCCTCGAGGCCGATCTTGCTGCCCTCGACGATGGCGCGGGCCAGGCGCTCCGCCAGCGGCAGAGAGGCCCGGCTCTCGGCGCTCGCGTTCCCCTTCTGTCCGCTGCGCTCGCGAAAATGCGCGGTGAAGGCGGCGACCGCTGCCTCCCCCGCCTGCTTGTCGCCGAGCTCGAGATCGATCAGCGCCTCGGCCAGGCGCCGGTCTTCGTCGGGGATCTCGGCGAAGCGAGCCAGACGTTCGGTGTTGACGATCGCCGCATCGAGGCCGGCGAGCGTCGCGCGATAGAGAAAGACCGAGTTCAGCACTTCGCGCCCCGAGGGCGGCAGGCCGAAGCTCACGTTCGAGACCCCGAGGATGGTCTTGGTGAGCGGAAACTCCGCCTTCACCGCGCGCACGCCTTCGATTGTCGCCGACGCGCTGCCCAGGTAGGCCTCGTCGCCGGTGCCGCAAGGGAAAACCAGCGGATCCCACCAGATGTCCTCCGCCGCGACGCCCATCTCCTCGGTCAGGATCCTGTAGCTCCGCCGGGCGACCTCGACCTTGCGCTCGACGGTGACCGCCATGCCAGTCTCGTCGATCAGACCGACGACATAGGCGGCGCCGAAACGACGCCCGAGCGGTACGACCTTCTCGAACCGGGCGAGGCCGTCCTCGAGATTGATCGAGTTCAGAATCGACTTGCCCTGGCACCAGGTGAGGGCGCGTTCCATGACCTTGGCGTCGGTGGTGTCGATCATGAGCGGCGCCTTGACGACGCGCACGAGCTTTTCGAGCAGGCGCTCGACGTCCGCGAGTTCGTCGCGGTCGGGGTCCTGCAGGCAGACGTCGAGGACCTGGGCTCCCGCCCGCAGCTGCGCGCGGCCGACTTCGGCGGCGGCCTCGAAGTCGCCGGTGGCGACGATCTGCTTGAAGGCCCGCGATCCGAGAACGTTGGTGCGCTCACCGACGAGCAGGGGCCGGTTGCTGACCTCGAGCTCGACCGCCTCGATGCCCGAGACGAGCGCCCGCTGGTGATGCGGGATCGACCGCGGGCGGTGTGTCGCCGCGATTTCGGCGAGCACCGCGACGTGCTTGTCGGTGGTGCCGCAGCAACCGCCCACGAGATTCAGCCAACCCTCGCCGAGGAAGCGCCCGAAGACCTCGCGGAAGACCTCGGGGCCCTCGCGGTACTGGCCGTCCTCGTCGGGGAGCCCGGCGTTCGGGACGCAGGCGACGCGCGTCTTGCACAGCGCCGACAGCGTGCGCAGATGGTCAGCCATGAGCGCCGGGCCGGTGGCGCAGTTCAGTCCGACGTAGAGGAGCTCGGCGTGCAGCAGCGAAACCGCGAGCGCCTCGGCGTCCTGCCCGGCCAGCATCGTGCCCGTCGCCTCGATGGTCACCGACACCGCGACCGGAATCCGCCAGCCGCTGGCCTCGAAGGCCTCTTCGACGCCGATCAACGCCGCCTTGATGTTGCGCGTGTCCTGACAGGTCTCGATGAGCAGGTAGTCGGCGCCGCCGGCCATCAGGCCGAGGGCCTGGACGCGGAAGTTCTCGGTCAGCTCTTCGAAGGTGATGCCGCCGGTGACCGAGATCGCCCGCGTCGTCGGGCCCATGGCGCCGCAGACGAAACGGATCCGCCCGGGCTCATCGAACTCGGTGCAGGCCTCGCGCGCCAGCGCCGCCGAGAGGCGGCTGATCTCGAAGGCCTTGTCGCTGAGCCCGTACTCCCCCAGCACCAGCGGCGTCGAGCCGAACGAGTTGGTCTCGACGATGTCGGCGCCGGCCGCGAGATAGAACCGCGACAGGCCGCGCACCACTTCGGGCCGCGTGATGCAGAGGTTCTCGTTGCAGCCCTCGAGAGCGGCGCCGCCGAAGTCCTCCGCCGTCAGGTCGAAGCCCTGCAGCGCCGTTCCGGTCGCGCCGTCGAGAACGAGAATGCGCTCGTCGAGCGCTTCGAGAAGCGCCGCGGTGCGGGCCTCCGTATCCGGAAAGACGGGCAGGGCCGCTGCCAGCGGCACGCCAGGAGTGGTCCGTTCGCTCATGTTCGCTCCCAATACAGAAAAAACGCCCCGTGAA
Organism: Thermoanaerobaculia bacterium; assembly: GCA_039929145.1. Lineage (GTDB taxonomy): Bacteria > Acidobacteriota > Thermoanaerobaculia > Multivoradales > JAGPDF01 > JAGPDF01. The sequence continues at coordinate 2,823 of JBDSRU010000263.1, read as the reverse complement.
CATCATCACGAGGCGTCTTCGCTTCAGACACTTCGTTGCCGCTTTCGCGACCGCATCCCGGCGACGTTCCGCCGGCGAGCACCTTGGGTGTCTGCCCCAGGTTGCCGTGCCCGGTACCTTCCCGGACCCTCGTGATGTGCCTCGTAGCCTACGGCAACGGACAATTCAAGTCAAAATCCTTTCGCGACTTCGCCGGCCTGTCGGCAGTGCGAACTCGTCTCGGCCTCTTGTGCACCTCTGGCAGGTGGGCGGCGGCGACCTCGCACTAACCCCGCTACAGATAACCCAGCGACCGCAACCGGTCCCGCTCCTCCGGAGTAAACGGCTGGGCCTCGATCGGCCGCTCTGAACGGCCAACCGCCATCCGCTGCCGTGCCGAAGCGAGAGCCAACCGCCGAATCTCCTCCAGCCGAACCGCGTCCGCCTCGCGCCCCGGAAGGAGGTTCAGCTGTTCGCCCGGATCGCGCGCCAGGTCGTAGAGCGCGCGTGGAAACTCCTTCGTCGCCAGCACGAGCTTCAGGTCGTCGACGCGCACGGCGTCCTTCGACACCATCAGCCGGGCGCCGCGCCCCGGCGGCTGCGCGAGATCGTGGCCCGGAAGGTCGGCCGACGCCAAGCCGAAGTGCGCGAGCAGCGTGGGCGCGATGTCGAGAGCCGTCGCGAACCGGTTCGTCAAGGTCCCGGCACGTGCCGGCGATTCCGGCCACTTCACCAGCAGTGGAACGCGCAGCGTCTCTTCGTGCGGCGTAGTGTGCAGATAGTAGCCATGCTCGCCGAACGCCTCGCCATGATCGCCGGTCAGCACGATCAGCGTGTCGTCCCAGAGTCCCGCACTGACGAGGTCGTCGAAGAACTGTCCCAGTTGACGGTCAAGCGTCTCGACGCCCCGATCGTAGAGCCAGCGCGTGATCTCGGGTTCGCGCTCGAGCGGCGGAAGGGCTCGATAGTTGATCGCCATCAGTCTGCGGCTGGCGCAGACCTCGCCGGCGCAGCCGTAGCCGGCGACGCCGAAACGCTCGGCGATCGTCGCCCGGGTCACTCCGTCCGCTTCGTAGGGAAGCACACCGAAGTCCGAATGCGCGCCGTAGAGATGGACGAAGAGGAACGAGCTCTCGTCGCGATGCACGCTCGCCCAGTCGGCCGCGAGCCGCAGCTCCTGTTCCACCGTCCAGGCCTTCAAGCGATAGCTCGCGAAGCCCTGGTCGAGCGCGAACTTCTCGGCGAAGAACGGCGCGGTCTGCATGAAGGCCCCGGTCGAAGCACCGGCGGCGGAGAGCCGCTCGGCGAGCGTCGAGATCTCCGCCCTGAGCGGTCGCTCTTCGCGATCGACGCCGTGAAGGTCGACCGGCAGACCGCTGAGCATCGAGGCGTGCGAGGTCTTGGTCGAGATCTCCTGCGACCAGGCGGGCGAGAAGCGCTCCGACCGGGCGAGCAATCCGTCGAGCACCGGCGTCACGGTGCGGCCGCCGACCGCGCCGAGGGCGTCCTCGCGAAAGGCGTCGAGCGAGATGAGGATCGCGCGCCGGGCGGCCGGAACCGCGAGGGCCGGGATCTCGGAGCGCAAGGCGAGACTGTCCACGAAGGCGCGTGCGCCCTCGGGAAGGATCGCCTTGAGTTCGACCTCGACCTCGGATTCTCCGCTGCGACCGATCTCGAAGGAGTTCGCGAACGCCGGAGAGATCCAGCGCCCGCTCCACTCGGAGCGCAGAGGGACCGACTCCTCCTCCCTTCGCCCGAAGTTCGGCAGCGCGATCCGGACCCGCAGGCTGCCGTCGGCCGGACTTCCCTCCCGACCTTCGGCGCAGCCGCCGACCAGCAGCCGCGCCGGTCCCGAAACCTTCACGGTGAAGACCCGGGTCTCTCCGGCGGCAAGAACGAAGCTGTCGCGCGACTGGTCGCCGCAGAGGTGAACTCCGGTCGCGGGATCGAAGGTGCCGTGGAGCGCCTGGTCGACGACGACGTCCTGATAGCGGACGGCAACGAACGGACGCGGGCCCGACGGCACCTGGGCCATTGGCGATTCCGCCCGGCAGCCCAGGGCGGCGAGGACAGCGAGGTGCACCAGCACCTCTCGTACTGGCTTCCTCGAAGGCTGCACTTGCTACCGCAAGCCCTGCATCAGCTGCTTGACCGGCGCGGCGCTCTGCATGACGTAAAAGTGGACCGCCGGAACTCCGCGGTTGAGGAGCTCCTCGACCTGCTTCCGGCCCCAGGCGACACCGACGTTCGTCACTTCCTCCTCGGGCGCCTCGGCGATGGCGTCGGCGAGCGCCGCCGGAATCTCGACGAAGAAGTTGCGCGGGATCGACGACAGCTGACCACGCTTGGAGAGAACCTTCAGGCCGGGAATGATCGGCACCGTGATGCCGGCCTCGCGGCAGGCGTCGACGAAGGCGAAGTAGTGGCGGTTGTCGAAGTACATCTGGGTCACCACGTAGCTCGCGCCGGCCTCCACCTTGGCCTTCAGGCGGCGGACGTCGGCAGCCAGGTTGGGCGCTTCGAAGTGCTTCTCGGGATAGCCGCCGACGCCGATGCAGAAGCTCGCGGGCTCGGCGTCGAGCAGATCCTCGGCCAGGTACCTGCCGTGATTCATCGACTCGATCTGGGCGACCAGGTCGGTCGCGAAACGGTTGGCGCTGCGCCCTTCGCGCAGCGGCTTCTCGTAGCCGCTGTCGTCGCCGCGGACCGCCAGCACGTTGTCGATCCCGAGGTACCGGAGCTCGATGAGGAAATCCTCGGTCTCCTCGCGCGTGAAACCCCGGCAGAGGACGTGCGGCACGGCGTCGATGCCGTACTTGTTCTGGATCAGCGCGCAGACGCCCA
>JBDSRU010000262.1:0-3705 GCA_039929145.1 Thermoanaerobaculia bacterium | reverse complement strand
AGTCGGCAGGAGCGGCGAGAGTATCCACGCTGTCTTTGGATCGTGCGGGCTGCGGCCTTACTTCGACCAGGATTGCAATTCGATGACGTTGCCTTCGGGATCGGTCACGTAGACCCAGGTCACACGGGCGCCGGTCGCGGTGGTCAGGGTGACCACCTCGCCGACCGGACTTCCCCCCGCCGCGAGTACTGCTTCTCGCGCCGAAGGAACATCGTCGACGACGAAGGCGATGTGCCCGAATCCAGGTCGATTCACCGCTACGTCGGGCCGCTCGCGCAGGATGTTGTAGTTGAAGATCTCGAGCGTCGGTCCCTCCGCGCCGTGGCCGGGCAGCCGCAGGTGCGCGCCGCGCAGCTCGGCCCCGGGAATTCCCGCTCCGCGCTCGAGGTCGGGCCCCTTGAAGTCGCGAACCGGCGGCACGAGGATGCATCCGAACTGCTCCTCATAGAACGTCGCCAACGCCCGCCAGTCTTCCGCGATCAGATTCGTGTGGCCGAACTTCGCGCCTGCGATCATCGCCGTCCTCCTCGGCGGCACGGTCCGCGCCGCCTTCATCTTTGTCGATCCTATGGACCCGTCGTAGCGCCTGCCAAGCTCCAGTTGCGGTCGCGGGCTGGCACTTGCTTGCCGCACCAAGTGCCGCGACGAGCACCAGGCGGTCCGAGGTCACGGGCCTGCCCGTCACGGCACGAACGGCGAGAGCGATTGCCGGATGCGTGAGGACCGTGGGCACGAGTGTGCGCAGCTAGGCTAACAGAACCCTGCGCAGCCGATAGCGGTTCCAGAAACCCATCGTTGTGGAGCGCTACGGCGCGGCCCAGTTCGCCATCATGGGAATGAGAAAACCCTCCCAGTCGGTCGCGGTGTCGCCGTGCTCGCCGGGAACCTCGCGCGATTGCAGCGGGAATGCGTGGTTCAGCATCTTCGTCCAATCCGCCTGGACGCTCGCGAGCGGGTAGTTGTCGTCACCGATTCTCGCCGTGTGGCCAATGTGGAGCTTCCAGGCGGCCGCGCTGAGCACGGCGTCAACGTTGCCGGCGCCGACCACGCTGGAGAGGCTCGAGTTCTCGATCAGCACGCCCGCGAACGTCGCCGCATCGGCGGTCGCCATCTTGTAGGCCAGCCCGCCGCCGGAGGAGAAACCGGCGAGGACGATCTCCTTCTGATGGACATAGAAGCAGGAGCGCACGTCGGCGATGGCGGCGTAGACCCAGGCGGCGTCGGAAAGGCTCCAGCACTGACCGTCGCGTCCGCCGATCGAGATGACGATGTAGTCGAGCGTCGCCCGCAAGGCGAACGGCGCCGCCGCCCAGCTCGCAAAATTGAGCGCGGTGTCGCCGCAGCCGTGAACCGCGACGAGCAGGCGCCGAGGCGTCGGATTTTCCACGTCGTAGCCGATCGGCAGTCGAACGACATAGTCGGTGAGGCCGCTGTTCAGGGTGAAGAATCCCGTGTTGGGATCGGGCGTGAAGGCGCAGCTCTCGGTAGGGCCGGCCCCCGGATTCCAGACGGAAACGTTGCCGGACTCGAAGTCATCTACGAAGAGCGGCTCGAGAGCGCCAAGCTCCTCCTCTCCGCCCCACTCCCAGGAGGACGCGCTCGCCGCCGCCCCCTGCGCCCCCTCTAATACCGAAAAGTTCAGCGCGGCGCACACTCCGAAAACAGCCAGGGATCTCGATGCGCTCATCTCTCACCTCCGCCGTGCGACCGGAAGGTCTCACGCTACCGCGACCGGTGAGGCCCGTCAGGGGGATTCCAACAGTGCGGAACCCGGTAGCCCGTTCACCCGGGGAGGTCGTGCGAGGGATCAGAGAATGATGAAGCCGCCTCCCCACCGAGCGGCTGCTCGACGCCGATCCGGCCGCCGCGGCGGCGCAAGTCCACGCACCGGTATACACCGGTCCCGCCGTTCAACATCTATTGCTGGTCGCTGGGCTTCGGCATTTCGCCGCACGCGGTGGCGAAGAAATACGGCCACGAGCCAGTCTTCGCACTGTTGACGGCGCGGAGCTCTCCCAACGTCCTTCTCCGCACGGCACTCTTCGCCAACGACTCCGGCCGTGTGCGAGCGCTGGTGACCTCCGACTCGACGCTGGTCTCGTCGCTCTCGCGCGCGGAGCACGGCCAGCTCGCCCAGACGATCTTTCACGAGGCCTTCGACGCTGCGAATCTGATGCTCGACCTCGGCTTCGATCCCGCCGCCCCCGGAGTCGACGGCGGAACGGCGCTGCACGCGGCCTGCTGGGTGGGGAACGTCCGTCTGGTCGATCGTATCCTCGCGCTCGGCGCAGTTCATCTCGACGCCGCCGACCCGACGCACCAGAGCCCGCCATTGGGCTGGAGCGCGTACGGCTCAGTCCACCGCCGTTCCCCCGGCGGCGACTACCCCGCCGTCGCCTTCCGCCTCGTCGCCGCCGGCGCCGACATCCACGCCACCGGCAACCTCCACGGCCTCACTCTCGTCGAGATGGCGAAAGGGAATCCCGAGATGCAGGAGGCTCTGCGGCGTCTCGGAAGCGTCTGAGCGCCCGTCGACCCACCGACTCAGGGCACTACGTCCGACCAGCGACAGGAGCTCACTCCTTCGAGGTCATCGGCGAAGATTCGCGGGGAACGGCCGATGTAGACGCGGTCGATCTCCACCGTGAACGGGGAACTGGCGTCCGCGGTGAAGAACAACTTCACCGCGCCGGTATCGGGGCCGATCGGGAAGGGTTGTGCCGCCGTAGCCCAACCTGACGTCGGTCCGAAGCCGTCCGGGTAGGTGCTGCTCACGCGCAACTGACTGCAGCTCGCGTCCCAGAACTGGTCGAGCCAGATCCGGAAGTTGGTGGCCGGCGTGTTGTACAGGACCGCCGGGTAGAGTGTCTCTCCCTGCGCCACCGGGATGCAGTCGCCGTCCGCATGCATCTCGACCGAAGACAGGCCGCCTCTCGTCGCGAAGAGGGTACCCGACCCGATGCACAGGTCGGCGTCGAAGGAGCCGTTGCCGGTGCTCGAGGCGTAGTGCACGATCCACCCCTCGGAGTTCACTCCGACATTGAAGTCGCCGTTGCTGATCAGGTTCTGCCCTGCAAGAGGCGGATTGCAACCTACGGCGACCCCGAGCGCCACGACAACCTTCACCAGCATCCTCAAGATTCGTTTGCCGCGAGTGTGCAACCTGCGCATCCTGCCTCCCCGCGCCGCCGGTCGAGAACAGCGCTTTCCTTCGATCGTGCGATCGGCGCCAAGTTCGTATCACGCCCGAGGAGGTCTCAGTTTGCGCCGCGCTCCCGCGAAGGCGGGCAGGCAGCCGGCCCGGTGGCGAACAGGCTATCCGTCGGTCAGGTCCCGGGCGATCAGGGCCCAGCGACCCGCGAGGCAACGGTTGCGACGACGCGATCGCAGCGCGCGCCATCGAACGAGAAGAGCGTCCGCGCTGCGGCGCCGAAGCGACGGTGGAGATGGTTCCGGAGCAGCGCCTTGCCGCGGTGGAGGCGCACTTTCACCGCCTCCCGCGTGATCTCGAGGGCGTCCGCGGTCTCCGCCGTTGACAGCCCCTCGATCTCGCGCAGCAGAAAGACCGAGCGATAGAGCGGGGCGAGCGCGGCGACGGCACCCTCGAGGACGCCGCGCAGCTCGGAGCCGATCGCCGCCGACTCGGGCGCCTCCGCCGCGGGCGCCGGGAGGTTCTCCTCCGCTCCTGGATCCAAGGCGGAGAAG
>JBDSRU010000261.1:0-8860 GCA_039929145.1 Thermoanaerobaculia bacterium | reverse complement strand
GCAGGGATGCGGAACTCCGCGCCGTGACGGTCGAGGTCATCTGCCAGACGGTGGGATAACGCTCGATCTCGAACAGGCGGAGGGTAGCGACGCTTCCCGGTTCCGCCAGCCGCCCGAGGTCGTTGCGCACCATGTCAACGATCATCAGATTTTCCGCCCGCTCCTTGGGCGAGGTGGCAAGCTCGGCGCGGAGCTCTTCGTCCTCGGCGGTGAATCTTCCTCGGGGACGAGTTCCCTTCATCGGGCGCATGACCAGCCGGCCGGCTTCGCGGGCGAAGAAGAGCTCCGGCGAGAGCGAGAGGATCGCTCGTTCGCCGCAATCCAGGAAGCACGCGTGCGGAGCCGCGCTTCCCGGCGCGAGGCGCCAGAAGAGGGCTTCGGGGTCACCGGCGAACGGCCGCTGCAACGGAAAGGTGAAGTTCACCTGGTAGGTCTCGCCGGCGGCGATCGCGCCCAGGATCCGGGCGATCGCCGCCGCGTGCGCGGCCTCGCCGAGCAACGCGACCGCCGGCTCGGTCTCTACCGTTCCCGGCTCGAGTGTGCCTGCCGAGATCGAAGGGATTGCCCGCGGCGCGGCAAAGAGGCTGAACGCCGCCAACGGACCAGGAGCCTTCGGGCAGACCGTGAACACGCGGTCGAAAGCCGGCGCGGCCTCGTAGGTGACGTAGCCGACCGCCCAGAGGCCGCGTTCGCCGGCCGCCTCGAGGTGCGCGAGAAGCGGCGCAACCTCGCCGATCTCCTGCGCGACCAGAGACTCGACCGGCTCCTCGAAAAGCCACCAGCCGGCGGCATCCGCGGCCTCCGACGCCTCGGCCGGGGCGCTCCCGTTCGCCGGCCGGCGGACGATCGCCCGGGTCGGCGCGCCGCTCATGCCGGCTTCAGTGCGCGCGCCGCCGCCAGGCGTTCCGCGACCACTCGTGCCGCGACCCGGTACGGCGGCAAGCGCTCGCGCTCTGACCGCTCGAGCAGCGCCGCAAGATCGGCCCCGATCCGCTCGACCCGCGCGACGATGCCGGCCGCGTCCAGTTCGCCGGTCTCGAACAGTACGGAGAGAAGGCCGCCGGCGTTGACCACGAAGTCAGGGGCGTAGAGCACTCCGCGACCCGCCAGCTCGTCGGCGATCTCGGGCGAGGCCAGCGGATTGTTTGCCGCCCCGACGATGGCGCGGCAGCGCAAGCGCTCGACGACATCCCGGGAAACTGCGGCTCCTCCAGCATTGGGAGAAAAGATGTCGCAAGCGACGTCGAAGATCTCTTGAGGCGCCACCCTGCGCGCTCCGGTCGCGCGCACGACTGCGTCCGAGCGCAGACCCACGATGTCCGCAACGATCAGAGTTACTCCTTTACCAGCAAGCTTTTCGGCCAGACGACCACCCACCTCTCCGAGGCCCTGGAGCGCGACGGTGCAAGAGCCCAGGGGCTTGCCCAGGTTCTTCGCCACCGTTTCCATCGCCGCCACGACGCCGATCGCCGTGAGGTCGGAGGCGTCGATCGGCGACGAGGAAGGCTTCTGACCGACGTGCCGCGTCGCCTGGGCCAGAACCGCGAGGTCGGCCATCTCGATTCCCATGTCGCAGCCGGTGAAGAATCGTCCGCCGAGCTCCTCCACGACCCGGCCATAGGCGAGTAGCAGCTCCGGAGTCTTGTCGCGCTGCGGATCGCCGACAATCACCGCCTTGCCGCCGCCGCAGCGCATGCCGGCGAAGGCCGCCTTGGCGGTCATGGCATGCGAGAGATGCAGCGCGTCCTCGACCGCGGCGTCGAACGTCGGGTAGGGGCGCATCCGCGTGCCGCCGATCGCCCGTCCCAGAGTGGTGTCGTGGATCGCGATGACGGCCAGGAGGCCAACCGCGGGCTCCTGCACGACCATCACCCGCTCGTGGCCGAGAGTGCGTGCCAGGTCGAGGGCGGTCGTGGCCATCACCCTCCGGACTCTATCCGCTGACTCTCCAGCCGTTCAGTCCCGCGGTTCAGTCCGGCGAGAACTGGTACGGCTCGAGCGCGGCGCAGAGCCGCTTCGGCAGAACCACCGGCTTCAGATGGACGCGATCGACCGCGACCATCGAGACGTGACCCTTCGCGGTCGTCACCGTCCGTCGCCCCTCGTCGTCGAGCTTGGCGATCTCGAAGGCGAAGTGGATCGAAGTGCGGCCGAAGCGCTCCACCCAGATCGCCACTTCGAGCCGGTCATCGAGCAGCGCCGGCGCCTCGAACTCGAAGTCGAGCGCCTTGCGAGGCAGCCAGAAGCCGAGCTCTTCGAAGACCTTGCCGTAGGGCAATCCCGCGGCGCGAAACAGCTCGGTTTCGGCGATCTCGAAGAAACGGACGTAGGCGCCGTAGCAAAGGATGCCGGCGGCGTCGACGTCACTCCAGCGGACGTAGTCCGCGACGCGGAAGGCGGCGGGCGGGGCGCTCATCGGGCGAAGGGCATCGAGTCGTCAGCGGGCAGGCATCAGCGCGGCAGAAGGTAGGCGACCGCGAAGCCGACCTGGGCCGCCATCATCATCAGGTACATCTGCTTCCAGCTCGGATGGTTCTCGGTGCGCGTCAGATCTTCGGGATCGCGGAGGATCAGATAGACCGTGTAACAGCCCCAAAGCGTGAGCAGGATTCCCAGGGCGGTGAGCGCGGTCTGATTGCCGGTGAGAATCGCGTGCGCCGGATTCTGCGGATCCTTCATGTGGGCGAAGAGCGGCACCAGCATCCACGGCAGGATGAAGAACGGCGCGATGATCCAGGCGGCCTTCTTCGGCCCGTGGAGGATCGGCAGCGTCTTACAGCCCCCGGCGGCGTCGCCCTTGATGTCGGCGAAGTCCTTGGTCGACGCGGCGCCGACCAGGAAGAGCATGAAGATCGAGCCCAGCGCCCAAGGCTCCCAGTGCCCGATGCGCGCCACCATCGCCCAGCCGGCGACCTTGAGCAGGCAGCCGCGCGGAATGGCGATCGTCCAGTTGGCCCACATGCCGAGCGCCTTGGTCCGGCCCCACGACGGCACGGAGTAGATCAGGGTGAAGACCATGCCGGCGAGGTAGATATAGAAGGTCTCGTGCCAGGGAAGCGGCGCGCCGATCTTCGCCGCCAGGGTGGTGTGCGGGAAGACCACCACCGCCCAGGTCGGGATGAGCGCCAGGGCGTAGAAGATCCAGGTGAAGAGCCAGCCCTCGCGCAACGTCAGAGCGCCGGTGACGAGTGGACGGCTGGGCTTGTTGACCCGGTCGATCTCGAGATCGGTGATCTGGTTGAGGGCGTTCGAGGCCGCGTTCATGAAGCTTGCGCAGAGCGAGCCCAGGGCGACGGTGAGAATCACCGAAAGGCCGAGATGGCGATCGGGGTCGGGGTTGTGCACCGAGCCCCAGGCGCAGATCGAGCCCGAGATGATGCCCAGGAGCGGCGGCAGGAGCGTGAACGGTCGCGACAGCTGGACGTATAGTTCGGTCTTTCCCATGCGAAGGTGAAGCTTAGCTCACGTCGCCGTCGATCTCCGAGCCGGCGAGCACCTCGGCGAGTACCTTCTCGATCTGGGCGCGCGAGAAAGGTTTCTGAACGATCGCGTCGACGCCCAGCTCTTGCACGTCCGAGGTCTCCGCAAAGAGCTCCGAGTAGCCGGTCATGAGGACGATCCGGAGCTTCGGTCGCACCGCACGCATCAGCCGCGCCAGGTCGCGCCCGTCCATTCCCGGCATGACGATGTCGGAGAGCAGGACATCGATGTGCGTTCCGCCTTCGCCGGCAACCGTCAGCGCCTCTTGTGCCGAGGCGGCCGAGTAGACCCGATAGCCGATCTGGCGCACCATTCTTTCCACGAGCTTGCGCAGGGGGGCGAGATCCTCCACGACGAGGACGGTCGCGCAGACTACCCCGCCCGGGGACACCGGAGACAGCACCCGCTCTCCACTCGCATCTCCGCGCACTCGGGGAAGGAAGAAGGTCAGCTCCGTGCCTCGCGTCGGTGACGAATCGATCTCCACGCAACCATCCAGCTGCTGCACGATGCCGTAGACGGTGGCCAGGCCGAGCCCGACGCCCCCGGTCGCCGCCTTGGTGGTGAAGAACGGCTCGAACGCGTGGTCGATGACGTCAGCGGTCATTCCGTGACCCGTATCTCCCACCCGGATCCGGACATAGTCGGCGATGGCGAGTCCGTGCGCATGGGCCTCGGCCTCGTCGAGCCTTCGATTGTCGGCCACGATATCGAGCTGTCCGCCCAAAGGCATCGCGTCGCGCGCGTTCACGGCGAGGTTGACCAGCACCTGGACCAGCTGGGTCGAGTCGGCGCGGACGGACCACAGATCCGGCGCGACCTCGAGTCGCAGCTCGATGGTCTCCGGCAGAAGGCGGGCGAGCATTTTGCGCGCGTCCTCGAGCAACAACGCGAGGTCGACGATGCGGACATCCAGAACCTGGCGCCGGCTGAAGGCGAGCAGTTGATGGGTCAGCTCAGCGGCGCGCAGTACGGCCTTGCGGATCTCCGCGAGCTCTTCGCGCCCTTCCGCGTCCTCCGCCAGGCTCGACGCCAGAAGATCCGCGTAGCCGAGGATGATTCCGAGCAGGTTGTTGAAATCGTGCGACACTCCGCCGGCAAGCCGGCCTAGCGCTTCCATCTTCTGCCCCTGTTGAAGCTGTACGCGCAGGTCGTCGAGTGCCTGCTGTTGCGAGACGTCACGCGCCACGCCGAGCAGACGGCCGTCAGGCAACCGTTGTATGGCGACCTCGGTCTTGGTCTTCGAGCCGTCTTTTCGTATGAGGGTCCGCTGGTTGACGACCTTGATGCCCGCGCGAAGGTCCGCGAGGCGCAGGGGATCCGACTCCAGCTCCTCCTGCGAAACAAGCTCGGCCAGGCTGCGGCCCAGCAACTCGTCGCGCGTGAATCCGGTCATGCGGCAACCGGCGGCGTTGATCTCCTGGAAGAGCAGACTGTCGTCGACGACGAACATCCCCTCGCTGCCGTCGTAGAAAAGCTGGCGGAACTCCTCGGAGCGCTGCGCTTCGAGCCGATCGAGCTTCCACCGGTGGCGGGTCCAGAAGAGCAGACCGGTCGCGGAAATGGCGATGAGCAGTTGAAGAGTGAGCACTCCGACGCGGAGAACGCCACCTTCATGGCGCTCGCCCGTTTCGGACTCGCGCATCTCGAGGCCTGCGACGAAGGCTCCGCCCGCGACCAGCCAGACTCCGACGAGCGCGGCCAGGAGGTACTGCCGGTTGCGGGCCTTGCGCGTCGCCGACTCCACTCCCATGCTCGCTCCGCGCCCACAAGGTCGAGCCGGGCTCTGCCGGCACAATAGCATCGGAGATTCGGGGCGTTTCTCGCGCCATCGCCGGCGCGCGGTTCAGTCGAAGTGTTTGATCCTGGGCCAGAGCTCGACGAGACTCCCGCGCGGCCGGCGGGCGATCCAGATCGGCAGGTTGTCCTCGTACGGCATGCAGTCGCGGCAACTGAAGGTCGTCGCCAGCTCGACCTCCTCGAAGAGCTTGTCGAGTCTCTCGCGATCATTGCCGAGGATCACCAGCGCGGGCGCCATCGCACATCGCCCGATTCCCCACAGGAACCAGTTGTTGTGCCCGGAAAAGGCCGGCGGCAGGTCGAGCTCACGGCCGAAATGCTCCACCGCGCCGGCCTCGCCGTAGTTTTCGCCGAAGACGCAGGCGAGCGGGCGTTCCTCCGCGGTCAGGCGGGTGGCGGCCCGGGCCACGGCTTCGGCCATCTCCTTCCACTCCTGCATGTCGGCGAAAAACTGCGGCAGGCGGCCGAGGCTCTTGCGTTCGTCGGTTCCGGGTTCCTCGCCGAAGGCGCGGGCGTAGCAGACATAGGTCTCGACCGGCAACATCGGTCGGGCGAGCGGCGCGAAGGCGAGCCCGGAGAGAACGACGAGGCCGGCGAGGCACCAGCGGGCGATCGGTCGGAAGAGACCCTGACCCGCTGCGCGCGCCGAGAAGCGTTCGATCGCGACGGCGCCGGCGGCCCAGAGCATCGGATAGACCGGCGCCAGATAGTAGGGCTTCGCGGCGCTCGACAGCATCACGCCGAGGATCGCGAAGTAGGCGAAGCCGAGCGCCCTCCAGGGGCGCATGCGCGCCATCAGCAGCAGGGCGCCGAGGCCTGCGAGCCAGACGAGGGCGTGAAAAGGGCCGGTCTGGAGCAGCTGCCTGCCGAGGAAGGCCAGCGGGTCGAGAGCGACGTTCTTGCCCTCACTGGCGTTCTTCATGAACTCGAGCGTCGGCCAACCGTGGGACCGCTGCCAGACGAGGTGCGGCGCGAAGAGGAGTCCGGCGAGAACGCCGCCGAGCCAGAACCAGCGGTTGCGGAAGATCGCCCAGCGGCGCGCGAGGACGAGACCCGCGACCAGGCCGAAGCCGAGAAAGAGGAGACTGATCTTGTTCAGCAGGCCGAGCCCGGCGATGGCGCCGAAGCCGAGCCAGCCGCGCGGATCGCCGTCGTCCAGCAGGTCGACCACGAGACGCAGGGCAAGCGCCCAGAACAGCAGGTCGAGAGCGTTCATCGACAGCACGCTGGTGAGCCCGAGGATGATCGGTGACAGGGCGACGGAGAGTCCGGCGAAGGCGACGGCAAAATTCCCACCGCCCATGCGCCGCGCGATCGAACCGGCGAGCGCCACCGTCGCCGCTCCGGCGAGCGCCGGCAGCACGCGAAGCGCCGTTACCGAGTTGCCGAAGAGTCCGGTCCACAGCGCGGTGAGCACCGCGATCAGCGGTGGATGGTCGACGTAGCCCCAGTCGAGACGCGCGGCGCAGGCCAGGTAGTAGAGCTCGTCGCGGAAGATTCCGAACGTGGCGGCGAACGTCGCCTGCAAGGCGAGGAAGAAGAGTGCCGGTCCCCACCGTGCGAGGCGATCGGCAAGGCGGTCGGCGAAACGGTCGGCGGGAATCGGGCGATCGGTCGTGGTCATGGCGCTCCGGGGACTCTGTCTCTTACGGGGCGTGCACCAGCGGGTTTCGCCGGACGAGCCGCCCGCCGCTGCGCTCTGTCTCAGCGAAAGGTCAGACCAGCAGCAGGCCGGCGCCAGCCGCGACCAGCGCTCCAGCGAGGCTGTTGAGGAAGTTCACCGCCTCGTTGTCGAGCAGACCGCGCTTCTCGAGGGTCGCGCCGATCCAGCTCTCGAGAGTGGTCGCGATGGTGGCCGCAACGACGACCGCGACGATGCCCAGAGGAGGATAGAGGTCGAGGAGCGCGCCCAGTCCGGCGAGCAGGATCGCCGCCGCAACGCCCGAGAGCGTCCCTTCGAGCGACACCGCACCGTCGGTGCCGCGCGGCACGCTGCGCAAGGTCGTGATGAGGTAGGTGCGCCGGCCGTAGGCCTTGCCGACCTCGGAGGACACCGTGTCGAAGGCGGCGGTGGCGAAGGCGCCGGCGAGCGCCAGGGCGAAGAGCTGCGGGTAGCCGGTTGTGGCAGCAAAGATCGCCGCCAGCGCCGGGATCGACGTCTTCGAAAGGGCGTTGCCGGGGCCGCGCCGCCCGCCCTTCTCCTGCGCGATACCGGCGGCCGCCTTGCGGGCGTATCCGAGACGGGTCGCGACGGTGCCGAGCACGAAGAAGGCGAAGAGCAGCGCGAACGCTCCGCCGCCGGCGAACGCCCAGATTGTCGTGCCGAGGAGGATGCCGGTCGCGGCACCCGAACGTCCGACGCCGCCGGTCGCATAGGCGGCCAAGGCGAGGGCGAGGTTCACCGCCAGGCCGAGCAGCAGGCCGGAGCGGAACTCCGCCGTCGTCACGACCTGCCAGTTTCCCTGGGTCAGCGTCAGGCAGAAGAGCACCAGACCGGTGACCAGGGGCACGCCGAGATTGTCGTCGAGCCCGAGCGGCTGGGATTCGAGGAGTGCGGCGAAGAGTGCCGCAGCGAAGCCGATGGCGATCGCGAAGCTGGCGCTGTAGGCACCGGGGGCCGACCAGAGCAGCAGGATCGACGCCGCGAGACCGCCGAAAAGGAAGAAGGCCAGCGATCCGGCCCAGCTCTTCGCCGGATTCCACGGCAACTTCTGCCGCCCGATCGCCATGCCGACGATCGAAGCCATGCCGTCGCCGAAGGCGAGGATGCCCCAGGTCGCCGCCGCCACTTCGAGATGGCGGGCAAAGATGAGGAGGAGCAACAGGACAGCGACCGGATAGAGGACGATGCCGAGCGCGAAGCCGTTGCGGGCCTCGCCTTCGCGCCAGAGCCTCCGCCCACCGATCCGCGGCAGCACGAAGGCGTTGAACAGCACCGCAGTGAGTGCGGCCAGCACCGAGAGCACGGGGCCGAGCGGGCGCACGGCGAAGGCGAAACCTCCGACCGCCATGTGAACGGCCTTGCGGCCGATCTCGCCGGCGCTCAACCCAGAGGTCACCCCGGCCATTCGCCGATCTCCCTGAGCCAGCGAAGAGTCGTCTCGAGCCCGCTGCGCAAGCTTCTCGGCCGGTAGGCGAGCTCGGTCTCGGCAGTCGTCGAGTCGAAGGCCCAGTCGTGGCGGTAGATCTCGACCAGATCGGGAGTGAGGCGCGGCACTCCGCCGGAGAGTCGCGCCCAGGCCTTCATACCGGCGCCGCTCGCCGTGGCAATCCAGTCCGGCATCCGCAGGCGTGGCACGCGGATGCGACCGATCTCGGCGACCGCGGCGTAGAGCTCGTCCTGGCGCACGTTCTCGCCGCCCAGAAAGTAGCGCTTCCCGGGCTGCCGCTGCTCCAGGGTCGCGACAATGCCGGTGGCGACATCATCGACAAAGACGTAGTTCCAGCGGCGCTCGGGCTTGCCGAGGAGCGCCGGCAGACGGCCGTGCGCGAGGTCGAGCAGGTGGCGGACGAGGATGTTCCCCTCGGTGAGCTCGCCGGGGCCGTAGATCACTCCGGGGTAGACGACCGAGAGCGCCAC
>JBDSRU010000260.1:0-2901 GCA_039929145.1 Thermoanaerobaculia bacterium | reverse complement strand
GGCCGATCGTCATCGTCACCGGACATTGTGGCAACTGGGAGCTCCTGGCCGCGGCGCTCAATCAGCGCGGCCTCGGCATGCTGGTCGTGGCGCGCGAGATCGACGAACCGGGCCTGCAGACGATGCTGCTCGACCTGCGCGCCCGGTTCGGCACGCGGACGATCGTCCGCGGCACCCCAGGGGCGGCGCGCGCACTCCTGGGTGCTCTGCGTGGCGCCGGCGCGCTGGGCATGCTCATCGACCAGGACACGAAGGTCGAAGGGGTCTTCGTCGAATTCTTCGGGCGCCCCGCCTGGACGCCGGTGGGCGCGGCAGAGCTCGCCTTGCGCTTCGATGCAGTGGTGCTGCCCACCTTCATCGTTCGCCGGCCGGACGGCACCCACGAAGCCACGATTCACCCCGAGCTCGCCCTGCCGGCGGCTCCCACGGCGGCGACGGCGCTCATGACGGCGGCGATCGAAGCGCAGATCCGCAGCCATCCGGAGCAGTGGGTCTGGCTCCACCGTCGCTGGCGGCGGCAGCCGAAGGCGCAGCGGTGAGGAATGGCCTCGAAAGCGCGGACATTCAGTCCGAAAGGTCTGTGGTGGGCTGTTCGGGTCGCGGCAGAACTATGCGTCGGCCTTGCCGCGTGTGACCAGCCAGGCGGCGCCGGTGCCGAGCAGATAGAGGCCGATCGTCGGCACGGCGAAGATGCACAGATTCACGATGTCGGAGGTCGGCGTGATGATCGCCGAGGCGACAAAGATCACCAGCACCGCCCAGCGGAAGTTGCGCATCAGGAAGCCCGGAGTCACCAGGCCGATCTTCGCCAGCAGGACGAGGACGATCGGCAACTCGAACATGAGCCCCAGGCCCAGCATGATGGTAAGCAGCAGGCCGTAGTACTTCTCCGCCGTGATGAGGGGCATGAAGTCCTTGCCCATCTCGAGCAGGAACTGCACCGCGAACGGAAAGGCGACGAGGTAAGCGAAGACGCCGCCCGCGATGAAGAATCCCCAACCCAGGATCACGAACGGCGCCGCCCACCGGCGCTCTTTCGGGTAGAGACCGGGCGAGATGAACGCCCAGACCTGGTAGAGGATGACCGGCGCCGCCAGGAAAGCGCCAGCCAGAAGGGCGGTCTTGAAATAGAGCAGGAACGCGTCGGTGATGCCGAGAAAGGCGAGCTTCTGGCCCTCGGGCAGCAGATGGCCTTCGTAGATCGGTCGGGCGAAGAAACGGCAGATTTCGGGTGCCCAGTTGAAGCAGCCGAGCATCGCGACGAGGAGCGCCAGCGCCGAGTAGACGATCCGCTTGCGCAGGTCTTCGAGGTGGTCGAGGAGCGACATCCGTGGCAGCTCGTCGGCGGGCACGGCGCCGCCGCGCGGCTCTGGAACAGCGGCCATCGGTCCGGTCAGGACGGCTGGCTTTCGCCGAAGCCGGCGGGAGCCTTGGGCGCGACCGCCTCTGCCTCAGCAGCTCCCGGCTCAGGCTCAGGCGCAGGCGCCGGATCCGCCGCGGACGTGGCGTCTGGTGAAGTTCCTGGCAGCGCGCGGGGGAGGCTGGCCCCCGGCAGTTGCGCTTGCGGATGGCGCGGCTCCGCTGCCGGGCCGGACGCGCGGCCCGAGAAGCGAGGGGTCTCGGCATCCAGCGCGATCTCGGTCTCGATGGTGCGCTTGAGATCGCTCGTCGCCTTGCGGAACTGCGCCATCCCCTTGCCGATCGTCCGGCCGACTTCCGGCAACCGCTTCGGCCCGAAAATGAGCAAGGCGAGTACGAGAATGAAGAGCATTTCCGGAAATCCGAGGGGACCGAACATGGCAGCGACCGGCGCCCATCATCGGCCTCCGGTGCGGGCGGTGTCAAGGCGAGCCACCACGATCGCCGCAAAAAGCGCGCCCATGCTGCATGTTAGGATCGACCCATGCGTCGACCGTGGCGGCTCGCTGCGACTGTGCTCTTCGTCCTCGTGACCCTCGTCGGTGGGATGGCCGGAAACCGGCTGCTCGCCCTCGGAGAGGACGCGCGCGGCAACCTCAAGCTCTACACCGAGCTCCTCGAAGCGGCGCGTACGCGATATGCGGGCGAGGTCCACTTCCGTGACCTCGTCTACTCCTCGATCAACGGCATGTTGCGTACCCTCGACCCGCACACCAATTTCCTCCCGCCGACGGCCTATTCGTCGATGCGCGAGAAGCAGCAGGCCACCTTCTTTGGTCTCGGAATCCTGGTCGGCGTGCGCAACGGCAGGCTGACCGTGATCGCTCCGATCGACGGTACGCCGGCCTCCCGCCTCGGCATCCGCGCCGGCGACGTCATTCAGCGCATCGAGGATGAATCGACTGACAAGCTGACGATCGACGAGGCGGTCACACGCCTCAAGGGGCCGAAGGGGACCCAGGTCCGCATCTCGATCCTGCGCGTCGGCCTCGAAGAACCCCTGGATCTGACGGTGACGCGCGCCGAAATCCCGCAGACCACCGTGCGTTACGCCTACATGATCGCCCCGGGCACCGGCTACATCTCGATCAGCGACTTCACCCGGTCGACTTCGAGCGAGGTCGAGAAAGCTCTCACCAAGCTCAAGGGAGAAGGCATGCAGCGGTTGCTGCTCGACCTGCGCAACAACGGCGGCGGCCTTCTCGACCAGGCGGTGGATGTCGCCGACCAGTTCCTGCCGGAAGGTTCGACGGTGGTGGTCACGCGCGGCCGCACCCAGGATTCAGCGCAGTCGTTCTCCGCCGATGGCAGCCACGCGCCGATTGCCGAACCGGTCGTCGTCCTGGTCAACAGCGGCACCGCTTCGGCCTCCGAAATCCTCTCCGGCGGCATCCAGGACCACGACATCGGCCTCGTCGTCGGCACGCCGACCTGGGGCAAGGGGCTCGTCCAGACGGTCTACAGCCTGTCCTACGGCGCCGG
>JBDSRU010000259.1:0-3481 GCA_039929145.1 Thermoanaerobaculia bacterium | reverse complement strand
ATGGCGCTCTTCGCTGCGCTGCTTGCCCTGCCTCCCCTGGCTCTCGCAGCCGCCGCCGAGGAACCCATTCCTGCGCCGAACCCGAAATTCGATCCCGCTCTCGCCGCCCAGGTGGGAGCGGACGAGTACGGAATGCGGAACTACGTTCTCGTCGTGCTGAAGACCGGCCCGAACAAGATGCCGGCCGGCAAAGAGCGCGATGCGATGTTCAAAGGCCACTTTGCCAACATGAAACGCCTGGCCGGCGAGGGCAAACTCGTCCTGGCCGGACCGTTCGACGGCGTAGACGGTTGGCGCGGGCTGTTCATCTTCGCCCTCGAAGAGATCGAGGAGGCCCGGAAGCTCGTGGCGACCGACCCGGTCGTCGCGACCGGTGAGATGGTCCCCGAGTTCCACAAGTATTTCGGCTCCGCCGCGCTGATGCTGGTCAACGAGGCGCACGACAAGGTGCAGAAGAAGAGCTTCTAGCCCGAGCTGAAGCTCAGGCGCACTCGGTCGACTGGACGGTCGTCCACTCGCCGCACGCCACGCAACGGCCGAGCAGGCTGAAGTAAGTGAATAGATCCTGCGGCAAAGGTTGCCGGCGCTCGGGCGGCCAGCGGTGCGCCAGGACGTTGTCGGGGTACTGGAAGCG
Organism: Thermoanaerobaculia bacterium; assembly: GCA_039929145.1. GTDB lineage: Bacteria > Acidobacteriota > Thermoanaerobaculia > Multivoradales > JAGPDF01 > JAGPDF01. The sequence goes on along the minus strand of JBDSRU010000259.1, from coordinate 2,847 downwards.
GACGACGAGCGCGAATGCCTGGCGGGCACATGCTGGGCAGGAGAAGTCCTGGAGCACCCCGGGGCACGGTCCGGCCCCGGGGAAGTGGTCGATCTCGACGTCGTAGCCGTGCAGCGCCGGATCGAAGGCGACAGCAGCGCGGCCGCAGACCCTGCAGATCGTCGTGCCCGTCCCGGCGAGGCGATCGATCTGCAGATACTTCTCGCGCTGGACCCGGCCCCGCACCCTGAAAGCTTCGCCGCCGCACGGGCAGGCGAGCCGGAAGAAGCGTTCCGGCCACACCTCCACCAGCTTGTCGAGCTCTACGCCCGGATCTTCAGTCGACCGGACGACGAAGTCCACCAGACAGCGTGGAGGCGGGAGACGGAAGAGTTCGGCGCTTTCGGTCATCGATCGGGCTCCCGGGGCCGGTTCGGTTCGCTGTCCAACCCCTTTTCTGAAGATGCGCAGAAACGCGGCGAACGGGGGCAAGGGTCCCCGTGGGCGCGGCGCGCCGCTGACGGTTAAACTCTCCCGATGCCACTGCGCACGATGCCTCCCCTGACACCCGTGTTTTGGGCCCTGGTTCTCGCCTTCACGAGCGTCAACGGAGCTTCGGCTGCGCAGATGCCGGGGAATGCGCCGCAGTCGGCCTGCCTCGCCGACGGCCAGGTCGAAGACATCCTCCAGGTCGAGGGCGTGGTCTATCTCGCGGGACGCTTCACCCATGTGAGGCCGCCGGGGGAAGTGATCGGTGGTCCGCTGGAACTGATCCGCAGCTGGTTTGCGGCCTGTGACGCCGACACCGGCGCAGTCCTCGCCTGGGATCCGCTGGCGACCTGCGACGCGGGCCCCTTCCCCACCTGCGCCAACAACCCGCGCGGTCAGACGCTGGCGCTCTCGGCCGACGGCCAGTCGATCTACCTCGGCGGCAAGTTCCGCGCGATCGGCGGCGTGCAACGCCGCCACGCGGCACGGGTGGCGCGCACCAACGCCGCGCTGGACGCCTCCTGGCTCCCCGAACCGAACGACCGCGTGCAGCGCCTGCTGGTTGCTCCGGACGGCGCGCGGGTCTACATCGCGGGCAACTTCACCGCGGTAGGCGGTTGCGGCACGACCCCTTGCCACGCCTACCTCGCGGCGGTCTCGCCCACCACCGGGCTCGTGGTGAGCGCCTTCGATCCGGTCATCGCGTCGGACGCCGCCGCTTTCGCCTCGGTCTACTCGATCGCGCTCTCGCAGGATTCCCAGACGCTCTACTTCGGCGGCGAGTTCGACTCGGTCGATACCGCCCGGCGCTCCGGCGCGGCGGCGATCGACGCCGCCACTGGCGCGACGCCGAACGGATTCGCTCCGGCGCTCGCCGACACCAATCCGAACGACTCCGAAGTTCAGGTCTACGACATCCAGGTCGACCGCGACTGGATCTATCTCTGCGGCGACTGGTGGGTGACCGAAGGGATCGGCACGATGCAGAACCAGCGCAACGTGAACCGATTCGCGCCGGCGACAGGCGCCGTGGACACCGATTTCTGGATCGCGACCGACGGCGGGGTCCAGGCCTGCGTTCTCGATCCGGACCTCGGAGTCCTTTTTGTCGGCGGCCACTTCGACTGCGTGCGCGCCTGGACGAACTCGACGACGCCGGTCGATCCGAATCCGGCGCAGTGCGGCACAGACGCTCTCTTCGTCGGAACGCAGCAGCGCGACCTCTTCGCGATGACGATCGCCGACGGGACGCTCTTGCCCTGGAATCCCGACACCGCCGGCGCCGCAGGCACCTGGGCACTTTCCCGCGCCAACGGCCGCCTCTTCGCCGGCGGCGAGCTCGCCTGGCCGCGCACGGGAACGGCGACCCATCAATCCCTGCTTCGCTTCCCGCTCCCCCTCTTCGCCGACGGCTTCGAACAGGAAAATGCCGACCGCTGGTCGGCGACCTTCCCGCCGAGCTAGCTTTCGATTCCGGCTCTCTCGAAGCCCTACGGTAGTCAGGGCGCCGCCAGCAGCGTGAACCTTCCTTCGCGATAGACGAAGAGCTCATCCGTCAGGTGATAGGAGCCGACCGCGACCGACCGGGTTGCCAGCTCTCGGAGCCTGGCAACACCGCCAGGAATTTCCGTTCCCGTAACCAGCAGCAGGTCTCGCGCCGGAATCGCCACCACCGGATCGCCCGCGACCTGCATGGCGCCGTCCTTCCAGATGTGGTCGAACAGCAGGAGGCTGGCTTCATAGGTCCCACCGGCGGTGATCATCGAGATCATCGTCCCCTGGTTGACCTCGATCTCCGGCAGCATGCGCCGCAGATTGGTCACCGCAAGGGAACGCAGCTCACTGCGTTCGATTCCCAGGTCGGCGAGGGCTTTGGGCGTCAGGTAGCGGATGTTTTTCGGCCGATCTTCGCCGTAGAGAATCGTCAATTGCTCGTTGTACTCCTCGAAAACGTACTCGACCGGGCCTGTCGCGCCGCGTTCCTGAACTCCCAGGAGGGCCTCTTCCATCCAGGCGTGGTCTTTCAGGATCGGCACAATCTGCGCGCGATCGATCGGCGTCTCCGGCGCCATCGACTCCTGCATGGACGCGCAATAGCGCTCGACGATCTCCGGCAACCTGTCCGGAGCTTCATGGTACTCGTCGTAGGCGTTGTCGAGAAAACCGTTGATCGACTTGCCCGTCGCGTCAGCGATTCGAATCTGGAGGTCGGCTTTGACTTCGACCTTCGCCGCCGGGAGGGCGCGGATCAGCGATGCCTCGACCGCTCTCGTGAACTGCCCGCGCGTCAGGCGGTCGGGCGCACAGCTCACTTGAAGGGAAAGCAGGAGCATGACCATGAGCGAGCCCACGCCCGCGCGTGAGCTCGAGACGCCCTCT
>JBDSRU010000258.1:0-8186 GCA_039929145.1 Thermoanaerobaculia bacterium | reverse complement strand
CGCCCCCGGCGTGAGCATCCGCTCGAGCACCAGAACGATGACGAACAGCTACGAAGGCACCGGCTGGTCCGGTACCTCGATGGCCGGTCCGCACGTGGCCGGCCTGGTGGCGTTGCTCATCTCCGCTGAACCGGCACTTGCCGGCAACGTCGAGCGCATCGAGGAGCTGATTCGTGAGGGCGCCTTCGAACCCGCGACCAGCAGTGAGACCTGCGGCGGCCTCTCGGCGGCGGCCTTCCCGAACAACACCTTCGGCTTCGGCCGGATCGACGCGCTTGCGGCGGTCAATCTCTTGCTCGACGGCCTGATCTTCCGCGACGGCTTCGGCAGCGGCCTGACCGACGATTGGTCGATCACCGTTCCCTGAGCAGGGCTTTTTTCAGCCGATCGCCCGGCGGCGCAGAGCGATCCAGCCGGCAAGCGCCAGCAGCGCGGCCGCAATCCCGATTCCGGTGCCGGAGAGCGCCGGAATCTCGACGATCCCCTGTCCGGTCACGGTGAGCGTCTCCTCGTTGCGCGCCACCTCGACCTCGATCGGATCTCCGTGCGTGGTCTCGGTCCAGCCCTTGGTCACCGCGAGCGCCCGCCAGGCGCGGCGGTAGAGCAGCACCGCGGTGACCGAAACCGTGCTCCCGGGCGCGGTGCCGGCGGGAACCTCGAACTCGACCTCGGTGGTGTCGATCGTTCCCGAAGGGATCGTGGTCAGAGAGTCGACGCTCTCGGCGTCGATGAACAGCACCGGCCGAACGACCGGCCCCTGGCCGTTGATCCGACCCTGAAGAACCTTCGCGAAACCCTTGCCCGGCTGCCCGGCCAGGTCTCCCGGCTGGTCGCCCGGCACGTCGTCCGAGGCCCAGAACGGCAGCGTCGGCCCGGCTACCTGGGTGAGCGGCTGGCCGTTCAGGCTGGCGGTAATCCAGAGCATCGCGTTGCGCAGCGAGATACCGGTCGGGAAGTCGTGACCGGCGCCGAAGTTGTCCACCGAGCTCGCCACGTGGACGCGCCCCGCCGAGGTCTCGGTGACCGCGGTGGCGAGGGCGATGTTCGCCGACAATGTCTCCGACGTCGAACCGATGAAGGTGTGCGCGTGGCGCTCTTCGGACTGGCGATCGGCGCCGCCGAATTCGCAGTTCCGATCGACGCCGGGGAGATTCGGCATGTGGCAGTCCTGGCAGATCTTGTAGTTCGGCCCGGGCACGGCGTAGGGCGAGGCCAGCCACTCGAGGTAGGTGTTCTGGCCCGGCGCGTCGGTCGTCGGGTTGTGGTACTGGTGACAGGAGGCGCAGATCTTCGACGACTTGTGCAGCGGTGAGTGCGACGGACGCATCACTTCGAACGTGACGTCGTTCATCGGTCCCCAGACGTACTGCCAGGTGCTCTCGCCCTGGGTCGCCTGTGGGAAACGATAGGTCGCCTTGCCGCGATAGTGCAGGGCGTTGATGTGAGCGTCGTCGATCGAATCGAGCTGATGACAGGCGACGCAGAGGACCCCCTGCGATCCGTTCAGATCGGTCGCCTCGTCGAGCGGCACCCCCTCGGGGCGCGGATCCCGGATGTCCTGCATCGGCGCGTGGCAGGTGGCACAGAATCCGGTCTCGCCCGGGTCGTGGCTGGTCTTGAAGACGTAGCCCGCGCCACCGCCGGGCGTGCCGGTGCCGGAGAACAGGTCGAGCACCCATTTGTTCTGCGCGGTGAAGGCGTGATGCGAGGTCGACCACTGCTGGTAGCGCTCGAAGTGGCAGGTCGCGCACTCGGAGATATCTGCCGGAATGTAGGTCGGGTCGTCGGTCGCCGGCAGGAGCGCCATGCGGATGTCGACGTCAATGTCGCCGTCGGTGACGTACTTGCCGCCGATGATGAAGTTCTCGGGCGCTCCGCGCAGATAGGAGATCGACGCCGCGAGAACGACCGGGCCGACCGGGCTCGCGACGAGCGTGAAGCTGCCGTCGGCGGCGGTGAAGACGCCAGGGGTGACGAGGTCGGCCTGGATGTGCACGAAGGCGCCGGCGACCGGCGTCCCGGGATCGCCGCTGCCGTCCACCTTGACGAAGCCTGAGATGTCGGCCCCGGCGGAGCCGGCGGCGAACGCGAGCACTGCGACGACGGAAGCGGCGGCGAAACGGCGGGCCATCAGAAAGATCCCTCGGGTAGGAGAAGCGGCCCTATTCTCCGCCAAGGCCTCGCGTATGGCTAGCCACTGCTCCGCATCGCGACGTCGTGCAGCGACCGTTCCGGGAATCGCGTCAGCAGCCTCTCGTAGAGCGAGCCGGCGGCGGGCGCGCGATCCTTGTCGCTCGCCGCCCGCCGCCACATTTCGTTCCACAGGTGGACGGCGTGCGTGTCGGCGTCGAAATCGAAAGCGGCCTGCGGATCCAGCACGCGCTCCCAGTCCCAGTAGTTCACCGGACAGAAGACCTCCGGGCGCTGCCGGTGGGCGGAGAAACCACAGGCCTCGACCGCCTCGCCGAGGAGCGCCGGACCGGTTTCGCCCCACCGCAGGCTCTTCGGATCGGCCGCCTCGCAGCGCCGCAGGGCGTACTCCATGACCGGGCTCGCGGCCGGAGCCTTGAGGACGCCGCTGCTGGTCGTCGCGGTTCCGTCGCGCAGCCGTTCGGTGGAGAAGAGATGTTCGGCCGCGAACTCGAACGGCCGGAGGCAGACGACGTCGGTGTCCACCCACCAGCCACCGCGCTCGAGGAGCAGCCGGTAGCGGAAGAGGTTCGCGAACGCCGAGGGGCTGTCGTGATCCCGGTAGGTGAAGATCCTGTTCGCAGGCAGAATCTCGCCGGCGTCGTGGAGCACCGTTCCCCGCGGGAGATTGCGTGGCTCATCGTAGACGTAGAGGTGGTAATCGTGGCCCTGGTGCAGGAAGGACCGGATCGAGAGCTGCTCGAGTTGCGAGAGCGTGGGTCCGATCCAGAGCGCCTGGACGATCCGGTTCGCCTTCTTTTCGCTCTCGGTCGCCACGCCGGCGCAGGCTAGCAGAATCGTTCTCGCCTCCGGCTCATCGGGACGCCCCGGGCGCGGCCAACAAGGTGAAAGGATGGGAGCGCGCGGCACGGGGTTTGACGCGAGGAGGCCAGGGCATTGGCGAAGCAACGTCCGACGACGATCGCCGGGTACATTCGGGCAGCCCCGCGCGAGGGCCAGGCGCACCTGCTCGGGCTGTACACGATCCTGAAGAGCGTCGCCCCGGAGGCCGAGGAAGCGATCAAGTGGGGAACCCCCTTTTTCGTCGAGCCCAGATTTCTTTTCGCGTTCTCCGCTCACAAGGCGCACCTCAGCTTCGCGCCGATGGCGGCGGCGTTGGAAGCATTTCGCGAGGAGCTTCGAGGCCACCGCACGACCAGGAACTATCTGCAGGTGCGCTACGACGAGCCCCTGCCGGAGGATCTCATCCGCAGGATCGCCGAGCATTGTCGCGAGACTTTGCGCGAGCGCGCGGACGACGGCTTCTGGTAGCGCCGGTCCGAATCCGTTTTGGGTTCAGCGCACTGGGCAAGCGAACCCGTCAGGACTTCTTTTTCTTCGGAGCCTTCGCTTTGCTGGCGAGGTTGAGGGCAACGGCCTGACGAACCAGCGTCTGAAACGCGGCGGCGTCCACTTCCTCTCCTTCGTGGATGTCGATCGCCCGGCGTACGTTCCCGTCGAGACTCGAATTGAACAGGCGGTCCGGATCGGCGAGCGCCGCGCCCTTGGCGAAGGTGAGCTTCACAACTTTTTTGTAGGACTCGCCGGTGCACAAGATGCCGTCGTGCGACCAGATCGGCGTGCCCATCCATTTCCACTCCTCGACGACCTCGGGGTCCGCCTGCTGGATGAGCTTGCGCATCCTGGCAAGAGTTTCTCCGCGCCAGTCCCCGAGCTCGACGATTCTCTGCGAGATGAGGTCCGAGGCCGATGGGCCCTGCTGCGTGTCCGGTTGCTTCGTGTCTGCAGGCTTTGAGTGCGCTGCTTTTGATTCCGCTTTCCTCATGGTCTCGAGCTCTTTTCTCAGGCGGGCCGGCGGAAGGGAACGAGGTCGCGCAGGCGCCGGTCGCGCAGATAGAGCCCGGTCCAGGCGAGAATTGCTGCAATCAGCGGAATCGCTGCTCGTGCGGTGTCGGCGGTTCGCAGATGGGTGGCGATTGCGCCACCGAGATAGCCGGTCATCAGGATGGCCGCGAATACGGCCGTGCGCGGGATCATGTAGAGCACCACCAGGACACACTCGGCGACGACGATGAGGCCGATCGCCGACTCGGAATAGCCGTAGCTGGTGACGATCTCCGCCACCGCATTGCTGTGCTGCGTCGCCCGGACCCAGGCGCTGCTCAGCAGCACCGCGACCGGGAGGAAGGAGACAATCCGGCCGGTCCAGGGCATCCAGCGGCGGGAGCTGGAGACCTGGGCGGTATGGGTGGCATGGGCGACGGGAACGGCGTGGGCGGCGTCGGCTGGCGTGGCGGGCATCTCAGACCTCCGTGGCATGGTTGGGGTTTCAACGTTTCGGCTTTCCGAACGGTCCGTCGGGGGCTTCCAGACCGAACTGTCGGGCGTACTCCCCGTTGAGCCGAGGCCAGCCGAACTTCATGGCTTCGCTGCCGACGATGCGGCCGAGCGGGGCTCCGCCGAGCAGGCGATCCAGAACGTCGAAGCAGATGTGCCATCCGGCGGCGCCCATGGAAATGTAGCGGCGATCGATGTTGTGCCAGAGCGTCAGGCGCGTGCCGCTACCCGACGCTTCGAGCTCCCAGCGAACCTCCTGGGTGCCCCAGTTGTACTCGAGAACCCTCGGTGCCTCGGCACGCGTCACCATGGTTTCCGAGATCTGCGGCGTCGGCGCCCCGACCGTGGTGAGCTGCACCGTGCCACCGACCGCGCCGAGGCTCCCGGAGGCGTCGAACGGCGCCCATTCGCGCAGCTGCGCCGGGTCGGTCAGTGCCTGCCAGACCTTTTCGGGCGAGTGGCGAAGCTCCCGGGCGAGGACGAGCGCCCACTTCTCTCCGTCCTTGCGAACTTCGGCTCCGCTGGCCCGGCCGGGCAGGTAGCGCTCGCGATCGTTCACTTTGTTCTCCTCGTCTTCCTCCGCGACGGCTGGTGGCTCGGCGGCGATGGATCGCGGCGAGCACCGGGGTGGCCTGGGTGGCCGGGGTCGCTGAGATCGAGGTGGCGCTCGAGAGCGTCGAGGTGCTTCGACCAGAGCCGGCGAAACGGCGCAAGCCAGGCGTCGATCTCCTGCAGCGAGTCGGCACGCAACGAGTAGAGGCGGCGCTGCGCGTCGACGGTGGATTCGACGAAACCGGCTTCACGCAGGACGCGCAGATGCTTCGACACGGTCGGCTGCGGCATGCGCAGGCGGCGCTCGATCTCTCCCACCGACTGGTGGGACGACGCCAGAAGGCCCAGGATCGCGCGGCGGTTGGGCTCGGCGATGATCTCGAAGACGGAAGCCATGGCGTTAGTGTACTCTGTCACGTATATACCCGTCAATGCATAAACAAGCGCGATCCGGCGCGACCGCGTCCGGCGCTCCTCGATTCAAGCGGAATCGAGGTAACGAGGCGCTATTGTGTCGGTAGCTTCCGGATGCAGGTTCTGTTCGGAGGCGGGCAATCCCGCGAGGAGTCTCGTGGAACTACTGGTTGAAGCTTTCCTTGTCTTTACGGTCGGACGATTCGCCACCGTCGCCGGCCTCGATCGCGGTCCCCGGATCGAGGCGACGCATGCACGTTGAAGCCAGCGACATCCTGAGGACTGCGGCCGTCGGTATCGGCGCCACACTCGGCATGGACCTGTGGAACTTGCTTCTCAAGCGGGTCTTCGGGATCCCTTCGCTCGACTACTCGCTGCTCGGTCGCTGGGTTCTTCATATGCCCGGCGGGACGTTCCGGCATGCGAAGATCGCCGCCGCACCCGGCAAGCCGTTCGAGTACGCGGCCGGACTGGCGGCGCACTACTCGATCGGTGCGGTGTTGGCGCTCCTGTTCGTGGCGCTGGTTTCGACCGCCTGGCTCGAGCGACCGACGCTCGCGCCGGCGCTCCTCTTCGGCATCGCCACGGTCGTGCTTCCCTACTTCGTCCTGCAGCCCTCGTTCGGTCTGGGGATCGGCGCTTCCAGGACGCCCCATCCGGCGCGAGCGCGCCTCAAGAGCCTGATGACGCACACCGTTTTTGGCGTCGGGCTCTACCTGTGCGCCCTGGGCGCGCGCTACGTCCTCCACACCGGCGCCTGAACAGCGCAAAAGTTCGGTGGCAAAAAATCAAAAGCGCCGGTTCGGAGCGGCCTCGGCCTGCGTCTCCGAACCGGCAGTGTGGCGCGCTTCGCGGGCTAAGGCGCGCGGAAAGAGTTCAGGGTCTTGCCGGCCGCGGCGATCCCCGCCTTGTCGTCGGCGGGTGCCGCGAACCAGATCTCGCCGATGTGACCGTCCTTGAGCGCCAGCCAGGCCATGCGAAAGACAACGCCCGAGCCGTCTGCGTCCTTCCCGGTGCCGTCCATGTAGAAGCCCTCGAGGCCCGCCTGCTTGGCGTCGGTGGCCTCGCCGAGGCTCACGTTCTTGTAGTTCTCCTCGAGGTAGGCCACCGACTCCTCGATCGCCTCCTGCATCGCGCTCTCGCTGCCCGCGATGGTCCGGAACGCGAGGTAGACCCCGCTCTCGCTGTTGACGTCGACGAAGTCGCCCTCCTCTTCACCTGGCGAGACCTCCCAGCCGTCCGGGATGTCGACCAGGAAACTCGCGTGATCGGTCGAGGGATAGCCCAGGACTCCGGCTCGTGCCTGCGCAGCGACGAGCCAACCGGCGAACAACATCAACGGCACCAGCGCGAGCTTCTTCGAGACCAGTTTCATGGGTTTCTCTCCTTGAGCAGCGCCGATGATACCGTCACCTGCAGCGCTCGGGTACTGAGCGTTCTGCTTCATTCGGCCGATCCGCGGATCGGCTCCTGGAGAAGGGGAGACGAAAGTGCGCATGCATCGACCCGGCAGCTCGAGGTTGGCAAATCGCCTGTTGACTGGCTTCTGGATTGTCGTCGGTAGCGCGGGGCCGGCAATCGCGGTGCAGACACCCGAGACGCTGAGTGTGAATGCGACCGAGGCCGCCGCGACCGCAAGTCTCGACGCCTGTCAACGTTACGCCACCCAGTTCTACCAGCAGGCCGATGCGGAAAATTTCGGCTCCCTTCGTCTGCTGGAGGAGGACCTCGACGAGGCCAAGTACGAGGACAAGGTGGGTACCCAGTTCGTCTCCACGGTGCTGTCCGGGAGCGGCGTCTGGCTGGACAAGACCGGCGCGCCGTCGGATGTCCGCTTCACCTGCCTGCTCGAGAGCTCTGCCCGGGCGATCTTCGTCGAAATCGCCGAAGACGGCCGGCGCGATCCCGTGGCGAGCTGCTGGGATGCCTTCGAACCGGCCGGCTGGGGCCAGATGAGCCAATGCCTGCAGGACGCCCTGAAGCGCGAGGAAGCCGCCCTGGCGAAGCTCCTCCTCGAGGCCGCCAAGCAGGCCGGACAGTCGATGGACAAGCTGTCCGCCAGGAAGACACTGCAGAAGAGCACCGATTTCTGGGTTTCCTACCGGGACGCGGAGTGTGATCGGCGGCAGGCACTTTCGGCTGGTCGCAACCACCCGGATATCGGCGAGTTCACCTGCCGGATTCACGCCACGGCCCAGCGGATCTCCGACCTCCAGTCGGACGATTGACCCGTCAGGCGAACGCCCATCGAGATGCGGGAAACGGAATGCAGACCATGACAAGTCGCGCCGCCTTGCCGATCACCGCTTTCGCCTGCACCCTGCTGATCGCGAGCTGCGGCGATCGCGCCCCACGGGCGGCGCGCCCGGTACCGGAGAGTGAAGTGGAGAGTGCAACGGCGAAACCGGGCGCCGCAGCGCCTGCGTCGCCAACCGCGACCGCCCCGCCGCGCTCTTTCGATCGCTGGCTCGGGCAGTGGATCGGCGTCGAGGGCACATTCCTCCGCCTCGCCGGCGGAAACGGCACCTATGAGGTCACGATCCAGGACCTCGACGGTCCGCGGACCTTTTCCGCGACCGCCGTTGACGGGAAGCTCCAGTTCGAACGGGACGGAGTACGCGAAACGCTTCGCGAGACGAACGGGGTCGAAACCGGCATGAAGTGGCTCGCCGAGAAATCGAACTGCCTGACGATACGTCCCGGCGAGGGGTTCTGCCGGCCATGAGCGTGCC
>JBDSRU010000257.1:0-3017 GCA_039929145.1 Thermoanaerobaculia bacterium | reverse complement strand
GTGCCGCCCTCCTGCGCCCAGGGCGGCAGGTTCGCGACCAGCGAGTTCGCCGCCGCCGGCCAGGGATACTGATTCGCCGCGACGTCCAGACCTGAAGCGCGCGCCGCGGCGACCCGCGCCAGCATCTCCGGCATGCGCCCCCAGTTCTCGCGGCAGGCGGTCTTGAAGTGCCAGATGTTCGCCGGGATCGCCGCCTCGCGGGCGATCGTCATCACCTCGTCCATCGAGGCGTCGATCTCGCGCTGCTCCGAGCGCTGGTGCGTGAAGTAGACCCCGCCGTACTTCGCGGCCACCTTCGCAAGGGCCACCAGCTCGGCCGTCGAGGCGAAGCGCCCCGGGACGTACTGCAGCGAGGTCGAAAGTCCGAAGGCGCCCTGCCGCATCGCTGTGTCGACGAGCGCGGTCATCTGCGCCAACTCCTCCGGAGTGGCAGGGCGGTTCTCCTTGCCGACCACCAGATCGCGCACCCCCCCGGCACCCACGAACGTTCCCAGATTGATCGTCGGCCGGGCCTTCTCGAAGGCGCGGAAGTAGCCATCGAGGTCGGTCCAGTCCGGGCGCACGCCGTAGTGCTTCCAGGTGTCGTCGCCCTCCGCGATCTGACGCTCGTTCGTCGGTGCGATCGAGCTCCCTTCGCCGGTGATCTCGGTGGTAATCCCTTGCGTGATCTTCGACGCCGCGCGCGGGTCCACCAGGACCGAGTATTCCGACTGGCCGAGCAAGTCGATGAAGCCCGGCGCGACGACCAGCTTCGAGGCGTCGATGCGGCGCCTCGCCTCGCGGCCGGCGAGCTTCCCTGGGGCCTCGATCGCGGCGATCCTCCCGTCGGCGATGCACAAGTCGCCGCGGAACCAGGGCGCGCCCGTGCCGTCGACGATCCGGCCGCCGGTGATCAGCAGGTCGCAGGAGTCGATCGCGCCGTGTCCAATGGCGGGGCCGGCGATGGCGAGAAGCAGCAGGGCGGTCGTAGGTCGCATGGGGGGAGATTAGCGCGAGGGGATCCAGGGCTGGAGCTCCCGCCCCACCGCGGTGCTCCGGCGCTCGGGAATTCGGAGTGGGCGACCAGCTTCGTTAGGAGCCAACTCCGAATTCCCGAGTGCCGGGGCGCGCGACCACGAAAGATCCGGCCATCACAGAACGCCGCCAACAGTTCTGCCTACCGGTAGCGGACCGGTGTTGGCCGGTGGAGGAGGGGCGAAATCGGTGCGATATCGTAGGTTGTTCCAGCACGACGGAGGATCGGCATGTCGCAGGATCTGAAGGATCAGCTCGCTTCACTCAAGATCGACCGCAGCAACGAAGACTTCGAAAGCGGCCGGCGTAAGCCCTGGATCTGGATCGGCGTGGCCCTCGTCCTCGCCGCGGCCCTGGCGTTTTTCTTCCTGCGGCCTCGCGCCATCCAGGTGCGCACCGCGCTCGCCGTCGAGAGCGCCGCCGGCTCCGGACCCGCGGCCGTGCTCAACGCCTCCGGCTACGTCACCGCCCGAAGGCAGGCCACCGTGTCGTCGAAGATCACCGGCAAAGTGGCCGAGATCTTCGTTGAAGAGGGGATGAAGGTCGAGGCCGGGCAGGTCCTCGCGCGGCTCGACGATCGCCAGGCGCGGCTCGAGCTCGAGCTCGCCCAGGCCCAGCTCAACGCTTCCGAGAAAGCGCTCGCCGAGACCGAGGCCAACCTCGCGCTGGCGAAGAAGGACCTCGAACGCAATCGCCAGCTGACCCAGAGTGGCGTCTCTTCGCAGGCCGCGCTCGACACCGCCGAGGCACAGGCGACGAGTCTCGAGGCGCGACTCCAGCGCCAACGCGGCGACGCCGAAGTGACGCGCCGCAACGTCGCGATCCTCCGCCAGCTGCTCGACGACACCATCATCCGCTCGCCGTTCGCCGGCGTGGCGATCTCCAAGGATGCGCAGCCGGGCGAGATGGTCTCGCCGGTCTCGGCCGGCGGCGGCTTCACGCGCACCGGCATCTCGACCATCGTTGACATGACGTCGCTCGAGATCGAAGTGGACGTCAACGAGGCCTACCTGCAGCGGGTCACCAGCGGCCAGAAGGTGCGCGCGACCCTCGATGCCTATCCGGAGGCGCCGTTCCCGGCCCACCTCATCACGGTGATCCCATCAGCCGACCGCGACAAGGCGACCGTCAAGGTGCGGATCGGCTTCGACGAGCTCGATCCGCGCATCCTCCCCGACATGGGAGTCAAGGTCGCCTTCCTCGCCGATGCCACAGCCGGCGCAGGAGGAACTGCGCGGCCCACCGTGCGAGTGCCGCGCTCGGCAATTCGTGACGATGCAGCGGACAAGATCGTCTTCGTCGTCGGCCCTGAAGGCGCTCTCGAACGCCGGGCGGTGAGCGTGGCTTTGGGCAGCGGCGACATGGCGGAAATCACCGCGGGCCTCCATGGCGGCGAGAAGATCGTGATCGAGGGGCCGGCGGAACTTGTCGCCGGCGCCCGCGTACGAGAGATGGCGACCGAGTAGCGAGAGGCAGGGAAGCCGGAAACTGCCGGCCAGCCGCCGGCGGGTCGAAAACTTCGCATGGGAGAGAACATGGAAACCCTGGTCAATGTGCGCGGCGTCAAGAAGACCTTCGTCCGCGGGAGCGAAAAGATCACCGTCCTCGAAGGGCTCGACATGAGTGTCGCCAAAGGCGAGTTCCTCGCCCTCATGGGGCCGTCGGGCTCCGGCAAGTCGACCCTGCTCAACCTGATCGGCGGCCTCGACCGTCCGACCTCCGGCATCGTCGAGGTGGGCGGCGTACGGATCGACGAGCTTTCGGAGGGCAAGCTCGCCGCCTGGCGGGCGAGCCACATCGGCTTCGTCTTCCAGATGTACAACCTCCTGCCGGCGCTCACCGCCGAGCGGAATGTCGAGCTGCCGCTGCTGCTCACCAACCTGGGGAGCGCGGCGCGCAAGCGCAGCGTCGCGACCGCGCTCTCCGTCGTCGGCCTCGCCGACCGCATGAAGCACTACCCGCGGCAGCTCTCCGGCGGCCAGGAGCAGCGGGTCGGCATCGCG
>JBDSRU010000256.1:0-4367 GCA_039929145.1 Thermoanaerobaculia bacterium | reverse complement strand
TGCGGCCCGTCTCGACTGCAATTCCTTCGAGCTCCGGAGCGCACTCCGTGAAAACGCAAGCGCGCGCGGATCAGTGGATGGTCGGGGGATCCTGTTCCGGAATCTCCTCCGGGCCGGCCGGCGACTCTGTCGGCAAGGCCGTTCCACCTCCGCCTTCGCGCAACGGGGCGAGGTAGGCGTCCACGGCCTGGCGGATTCTCTCGTCCGTGAGCTCGGGATCGGGCTTTTTGGAGTCGAGTCCGCGGTAGTTCGAGGCGTCGAGAAAGGCGGTGATCTCCAGGGCGTGACCGGCGAGATCGAGTCCCTCTCTCTTCGCCAGTCCGCGCGCCTCGCCGACCACGAAATAGCGCCCCGTATTGGCGCGCACGTAGCCGGCGGCGATCAGCCGCGCGAAACCGCCGCGCAGCTCGTCGGCGGTGAACAGCGCGTCGCGGATGCCGTCGCCAAGTCCGATCACGTCGCGGAGCTCCGCCCCGTCGGTCAAGCCGCCGGCATAGAGAACCGACTGCAGGAGCCAGGCGTCCGACGGGTCGAACGGCGCAATCGGAGCGAGCGGAGCGGGCGGCGGGAGGTCGCTCACCCAGGAAGCCGCCTGGCGAAGCGCAGCACCGGCACCAGCGTCAGGAGGACGAGCGGGACAGGCGCGAGCGATGCGATCAAGACACCAGTGAGCGTCGCCGGCGGCCAGAGCAGCACGACCGCCCCGGTGAGCGCGAGCAAGATCCCCGCCGCGGCCATCCACCGCCCGCCGAGGGCGTTGATGGCGTACCAGTTCGAGTCCGAGGTGTAGGCCTTCGGAATCCGCACTCCGTACCACTTGTTCGGCGCCACCTTGCGCCGGATCAAGGGAATCGAAACCAGCACGAGCAACAGTCCCGTGAGAAGGTCCGAGATTCCGATGAAAACTGCGCCTCCGACCATTTCTTCCATGGAGAATCGAGCCTATCCCGACGCCGCCGGAAGCGCATCGGCTGGATCATCCAGTCTGAACTTCTCGCTATTCGAGATTCTCCTCTTCGAAACGCGCCGCGAGGTGGATTTCCGACTGAACGAGTGCAACGGCGCCGATGCTGACGAAGGGGTGAATCTCGCCCGCTCATGGCGCTGCGACGCCTCAGTCAGAGGGACCTCAGGACCCCGATGATCTCTTCCTGCTGCGCTTTCCGCGTAGCTGGTATGAGCAAAATTCTCCGGACTCGACGCTACTCGCTGCAGATCGTTCGAACTGTCGCCCTGCCGCTGGTTCTGGCCCTTGCCTCCGCTCCGGCGGGCGCGCAGGCCGCCATCGGGTTGTCCTCGGTGGGAGCGCAGGGTTTCGGCAACGAGGACCTTTTCTTCTATGCGCCCGAAGTGGGAGACCGCTTCGGCTGGTCCTTCGCCACCGGCGACTTCAACGGCGACGGCGCCGAGGACCTGGCGACCGGCATGCCCTGGGACAACGGGCTGGTGGGGAGCGGGCAGACGGACTGCGGCATCGTCATCGTGCGCTTCGGCGTGGTTGGGCACGGCCTCGCCGGCGGCCTCGCCACGACTGTCCTTTCGCAGTTCAACTCCGGCAGTTTGAACCCGGCCGAGTCCGACGACCTCTTCGGCTATGCGCTCGCTACGGGAGACTTCAATAACGATGGCTTCGACGACCTTGCGGTCGGAATCCCCGGCGACCAGGTTTCGATCGGCGGCGGCGAGTTTCGCAGCGGCGGTGCCGTGGACATTCACTACGGTCTCCCTGGCGGCATCCAGACCACCGCGGAACACCACCTGCCCCTCTACTCGGATGGCTCCCGCTTCGGCGAGGCGCTCGCGACAGGCGACTTCAATGGCGACGGGCACGACGACCTCGCCATCGGCGCACCGGGCTACTACAGCCTGTTCGAGAACGACTTCTGGTGGAGAGCTGGAGCCGTGTGGGTCTATCGCGGGCACCTGGGCGGCCTCGTGCCCCTGGATAGCCTCTACATCAGCCAGGCCGCCGACGGGATCGACGACTGGCCGCAATTGGACGAGGAATTCGGCCATGCGGTCGCCGCCGGGGACTTCAACGGGGACGGCTACGACGATCTGGCGATCGGCGTGAGCGAAGAGGAGACGACGGGGGCGGTCCAGGTCATCATGGGCAGCGCTGCGAGCCTCGACTTCTTCAGCAACGCCATCTGGCTTCAGGACGACCTCACCACCAGCCCGAACGAGACCGGCGATCACTTCGGTGCCGTGCTGGCCGTCGGCGACTTTGACGGCGACGGTTACGACGACCTGGCGGTGAGCGCGCCGGGTGAGGATCTGGGCGCCGGTGGCGCGAGCGCCGACGCCGGCGAAGTGACGGTGATCTACGGCACCGGCCTCGGAACCTGGTTCAATCTCTCGCGTACCGACGAGCTAAGGCAGGGCACCATTTTTGGCGACCCCGCGTTCGATACCGCGGGAGACACCTTCGGCCGGGCGCTCGCGTCCGGCGACTTCGACGGCGACGGCCGCGACGACCTGGTGATCGGACAACCGGGAGAGGATGTCGGCGGCCTCAACCGCGGTGGCTTCACCGTTCTCATGGGCGCGCAGGCGACCGGGCTCTACGACCGCTTCCGCTTCCTCGCGGCAGGCATCAGCGGAGTTCCGCCCGGCGCCCAGGATCACTCCGACATGGGCCGCGCTCTCGCCGCCGGCGACTTCGACGGCAACGGCTTCGACGACCTCGCCGTCGGTATCCCGTTCCGAAGGGTCGATGAAGTCGAGGATGTGGGTTACGTCAGCGTGCTCTACGGCGCGCTCTTCGCCGACGGTTTCGCCGGCAACAGCACGGGTTACTGGTCGCTGACGGAGCCCTGAGGTATCGAGCCGGGGGGCGACGACGCCTGCGAGGCCGCAGGAGACGGAGCTCCTCCAGCTGCGTTCGCCGGAAAAGCCGGTGCTCGAGCGCACCGCGTCCGTCCGACGGTTTTCTTCGACACTTAGGCCTTGACCTAAGTGTTGGAATGCTCTAGATTCCCGCCATGGCCCCCGCGCAGCCGCCCGTCGAGGATCTCTTCCGCGCCCTCGCGGACCCTACCCGCCGGCGGGTGGTCGAACGGCTGAGCCGCAAGCCGGCCTCGGTCTCCGAGCTCGCGGCGCCGTTCGGCATGGCGCTGCCATCCTTCGTCGCGCACCTCAAGGTGCTCGAAGAGTGCGGGCTCGTGCGCTCGCAAAAGAGCGGGCGGGTGCGGACCTACGCCCTCGCCCCGCGACGACTGCAGCAGGCGGAGGGCTGGCTCGCGCAGCAGCAGGCGCAGTGGGACAAGCGCCTCGACCAGTTCGATTCCTACGTGACCCGACTCAAGGAGAAAGAGCGATGACGATCACCCCGTGGACTCCGGATCCGAAGCTCGACCTCGTGCTCGAGCGCACCGTCGAGGTGCCGCCTGCCCTCGTCTGGGCGGCCTGGACGAAACCGAAGCACATCCTTCACTGGTTCACCCCCGCCCCGTGGAAGACGATCGACTGCGAGATCGACCTCCGTCCCGGCGGCATCTTCCGCACCACCATGCTCTCGCCAGAGGGCGTCGAGTTTCCCAACTCCGGTTGCTACCTCGAGATCATCCCGCAAGAGCGTCTCGTGTGGACCGATGCGCTCCTGCCGGGCTATCGTCCGGCCGAGAGTCCGTTCTTCTCCGCCGTGCTCACCTTGTCGCCCCACGGCGAGGGGACGCGCTACCACGTCCTCGCCCGGCACCGCGACGAGGCCGGCAAGAAACGCCACGAGGAAATGGGCTTCCACAACGGCTGGGGCACCGCCCTCGACCAGCTGGTGGCCTACATGCAGCAGGCGTGAGCCAGCGACGCGGCGCCGCTCAAGGCACCGCGGCACTCCAGGCGAAGGTCGAGTTGCCTGCGAAACCGTCGGCGAAGAGGGAGCCATAGAAGACCACTTCGGCGCCCACCTCGGCACCGATGTCGACGACGTCGTGCCAGGGCGCTCCCAGCACGAGATCGGCGTGGCCGTTGTCGTCGAAATCGCCGGTCGCGAGCACCCTCCCGATCGCCTGGCCCACCTGCGCGATGCCCGGCATGCCAGCGATGCCGGGGGAAACGAAGCGGAAGTACTGCCCGACGCCCATTTCGGCGCTGCCGGTGAGGATCGTGACGCCGCCGCGGTCGGAGCCGGCGGCGCCGACATCTTCCCCGGGATGACCGACCGCGAGGTCGTCGCGGCCGTCGCTGTTGAAGTCGCCGGCCGCCAACGCCGAGCCGAACTGGTCGTAGTCCTGCTGTGTGCTCGCGCCGTAGAGGATTCCCTGGTGGAAGTAGTCGGTCTTCGCGAGATCGAACCAGTTGGGAGCCGCACCGTTGGAGCCGTAGAGCACGGAGAGGACGCCCACTTCCTGCCGCAGGGTACCGGA
>JBDSRU010000255.1:0-6823 GCA_039929145.1 Thermoanaerobaculia bacterium | reverse complement strand
GTAGGCCCAGAGTGGCTGGAAGTCGGCGATCACTCCGAGCTCGCGAAAGCGTGGAATATCTTTGGGCGAGAAGAGCTGGATGTGCGCGAGGAGAGGACGCCCGTCCCGCCGGCCGTTCGCGGTCCGTGCTGCCTCGAGGCCGTCGAGCGCGTCGCGGATCGCCCGGTCGCCGATGGCGTGGATGTGGATCTGGAAGCGCTCCCGGTCGAGCGCCACGATCACCTCGCTGAGCGCCGCTGCGCTCCAGTTGGCGATTCCAACTCCGGTACGGCCGCCGATGTAGGGCTCGAGCAGCGCCGCCGTACCGCCTTCGATGACCCCGTCGGCGAACAGCTTCACCGCCGTCGCGCGCACGTGCGGTGCATGTGGCGCCGCACGCTCCCGGGCGAGCGCTGGGATGGCCGCGGGACCCTCGTCCGGCCCCAGGTGCTGCGAAACGACGACCCGCAGGCCCAGCTCGCCCGCGCGATCGAGCGCGTCATAGGCCGCCGTTGTCTCCGGCCCGGCGCTGGCTTCGGTCAGAGCGACGATGCCGAAGCCATGCGCTTTGGCGACCGCGAGGCGCAGGCCCGTCAGGCGCTCTGCGTCGCTGGTCTTCGGCAGCAGCCGGCCAACGAGCTCGGCGGCGCTTTCGCGCAGCGTCCCGATCGGTGCGCCGCTCGCGTCGCGCTCGATCTTGCCTCCTTCAGGATCGGGCGTTGCCGCACTGACGCCGGCGAGCGCCAGAGCCTTCGAGTTCACCCAGCTCGAGTGACCGTCGGCCGAGCCCAGGAGCGCCGGCCGGTCGGCGAGAATCGCGTCGAGATCCCGCCGATCGGCGACGCCACCGGGAAAGAGGGGAAGGTCCCAGCCGCCGCCGAGTAGCCAGGGGCGGTCGCCGAGCTTCGCCACGCAAGCGCGCAGGCGCGACAAGACCTCCTCCCGGTCCGCGCTGTTGTTGAGGTCGCATTGGGAGAGCTCCACGCCGCCAGAGACCGGGTGAACGTGGCGGTCGTGGAAGCCGGGCAGGACGAAGCGCCCGCCGAGATCGACGACCCGGGTCTTTGGACCGACGAAAGGCGTGACGTCGCGGTCGGCGCCGACGAAGACGATGCGTCCGCCCCTTACGGCGATGGACTCGGCCCAACTCCGGGCCGCATCCACGGTGTAGACCTGACCGTTCCTGAGGACGAGGTCGGCTGGGGCGCCGGCCCCTGCCGCCGCGGAAGCGGTGGCCGCAGCGCCGGTGGCCGGCAAGGCAAAGCAAGGACCGGTAAGGGGGGTCGTGGCCAGCGCGACAGCGGCGAGACAACGGGTCAGCAGCTGTCCTGGAGACCGAGCCGCGCTCGTTTGCGCGGTCGCTTCGGCCGGCGAGGGTGCGCGGCGAAACACACTGCTGCTCCAGCCGTATCCATTTACCGGAAGCTTTCGTATCTGCATTTTCGCTTCCGGACTGGGGACTTTCGCCATGTTGACCTTTCTCGTCTGGGTGCTGCTCTTCGTCGTCTGTTGGCCGCTAGCCATCCTGGCGCTCGTCCTCTATCCGCTCGTCTGGTTGCTGTTGTTGCCATTCCGAATCCTTGGCTTCGCCGTCGGCGGGGTGCTCGCTTTCCTTCGTGGCCTCTTCTTCCTGCCTGCGCGGCTGCTGGGAGTCAAGGCCTGAGCGGCGGCGATGCCGGCTCGGGTGAACCATAGAGCGACTCCCTCTCCGGCTCCCAGTTCTCCCCGCGCATGCGCGCCGCCGCGCCCTCCACCGCTTCGAGGATCTTGATGTAGCCGGTGCAGCGACAGAGGTTCCCGGCGAGTGCGGCGCGAATCTGTTCGCGATCGGGATTCGGGGTCTCCGTGAGCAGCGCTTTGGCGGTCAGCAGGATACCCGGAGTGCAGTAGCCGCACTGGGCGGCGCCCAGATCGGCGAAGGCCGCCTGCAGAGGATGGAGCTCGTTGCCCACCTGCATGCCTTCCACGGTTTCGATCTTCCGGCCCTCGAGTCCGGCGGCGAGAGCGAGGCAGGAGAGCACCGGCAAGCCATCGACCAGCACGGTGCAGGTGCCGCACTCGCCGAGCTCGCAGCCGTGCTTGGTGCCGGTCAGGCCGAGCTCCTCGCGCAGTACCTCGAGCAGGGTGTGGTGCACCGGGAAGGCGATCGTCCGGCGCTCGCCGTTGACGGTCAGGCACTGGGTGACGATCGCTTCGCTCATGCGGCCCTCGAATCCTCGTTGAATGGATCGGACAGACGCCCGACGAGCCTGCCCGCTACCGACGTCTCTCGATGGCTGAGCGGGCCCGCTTTCGTGCGCCGGATGTTGCCGGCAGTCTCTCTGGAGGGGGAGTTTCCGTCAAGCGGCCGAGCGCAGGTCGAGGCTGCCCACGGGGTGGATCGGCCGCTTCCCAGGGGCTGCCAGATCCCGGACGCCCGCTGTCCGTATAGTAGTCCTGAGGGCCGTGAAGAATGAGACGTTGGACGCTTTCGAGGATGGTCGCATGGTTCGGCGGCGTGGCGCTTGCTTTCGCCCTGCTGTCGATCGTCGACATCCTCGTCCCACGACCCTACGACGGCGTCGTCCTGGAGGCCGACGAATGGGGCACGCTCTCGGTGCGGGAGGTGGTTCCGGGCTCGGGCGCCGATCGGGCCGGAATCCTGCCCGGCGACCGGATCGTGGGCATCGACCGCACGGTGCTCTCGTCCAGCGGCGAGGCCCGCAGGCTCCTGGCGCGCCACGAGATCGGCGACGACGTGCCGTATCTTCTGCGGCGCGGAGAGGGTCTGGAAGAGGTCCGCGGGGTCCACCTTGGGCGGCGGTTCATCGGCAGCGCCCCCTACTTTTTCGCCTGCACTCTCGGTTTCGCCTTCTTCGGCGTCACCCTTTTCGTCTGGCGCCGGCAGCGGGAGCAGCGCGCGGCCCAGATCTTCCATCTCGTCGGCGCTCTCTTCCTGCTCTTCCTGGTCTGCCGGCTGCGACCGGCCTCCTACGGCTGGATCGACGGGCTGGTGCTCGAGGCCGGAGCGGTGGCGCTGCTGCTCCTGCCGGCCTGCTTTCTGCACTTCTTTCTCGTCTTTCCGCGCCCGATCGCGCTCCGACCGGCTCCTGGTCAACCCGGTTTCGACCGCCGGCGCCGGCGATGGCTTCTTCTCCTGGTCACCCTCTACCTGCTCCCTCTGGCCGTCTTTGTCGCCGCGCTGGGGCTCCGGCACCAAGCCGGGGTGGCGCCGCGGCTGATCACCGGCGCGCCCGAGGCGAGCTGGTGGGTGCTGGGGGTCTACATGCTGGTCGGCCTCGCGACGCTCGCCTGGAGCGCGCGCGGGATCCGGGATCCGCGTCAAAGACGTGGCATCGCGCTGGTCTTCGCCGGTTCGCTCTTCGGATTGGTGCCGTTCCTGGGTCTCGCGGTGGCGCGGCCGGCCTGGCTGCACACCGAGCCGCAGGCGTTCGCGCTCCTCGGCCCGCTGGCGCTCGTGCCACTGACGTTCGCTTTCGCCATCGTCCGCTTCGGCCTGCTGGACATTCGCGTCATGGTCCGGCGCAGCCTGGTCTATTCGATGGTGACCGTCGGCGTCGCCGCCGTCTACTCGCTGGCCCTCACGCTGGTGAACACTTTCGCCCTGGGCTCCCAGATCTCCTCGACGCGCACCTTTCCGATCCTCTTCGCGCTCGGCGTGCTGTTGCTGCTCGAGCCGCTGCGCCATCGGGTGCAGGGCATGATCGACCGCTTCGTGCATGCCGACCGGCGGCGTCTGGAAGAGGCGATCCGAAAATTGGGGCGCGCTGTCTCCGCCGAGCTCGACCCGCAGCCGGTGGTGCGCGACGTCGTCGAGCGCCTGCCGCAGATCCTCGGGCTGCATTTCGCGGCCCTCTACCTCGAGCGCGACGGCACTCTCGAACGGGCCGCCGGGCCGAAGGAGCTGCCGCAAAGCCTGCCGCTCCTCGCCTCGCTGCACGACGCGCTCGCTGCCAAAGGGGAGCCGGTACCTCTTGCAGAGCTCGTCCGTCTCGTCCCGGGCTCGAGCGCAGTTCGCGAGCTCGTCGCGCTGCTCGAGCCGACCCATGTGGAGATTGTCGGCGACCTGACCTCTCCCCGGCGCAAGATCGGTCTGGTGCTGCTCTCCGGGACCACCGGCCAGGTCGAGATCGGCGACGAAGTCCGCGTCCTGCTGGGCAGCCTCTTCGGCCAGGCCGCGCTGGCGCTCGAGACCAGCCGCCTGGTCGCCGAGCGCACCCGGCAGGCCGAGCTTGAGCGCGAGCTCGAGATCGCCTCCAGCGTCCAGTCCGAGCTCCTGCCGCGCGTGCTGCACTTTGGTACCGGGTGGTCGGTGGCGGCGGTCTGCCGCGCGGCGCGCCATGTCGGGGGTGACTTCTATACCGAGCTGCCGGCGGGCCTGAACGGCAATCGCGCCATCGTCTTCGGCGATGTCGCCGGCAAGTCGGTCGCCGGAGCTCTGGTCATGATGGCGGCTCACGAAGCGCTGCAGACCCTGGCTCTTTCGCATCGCGACCCCGAGACGCTGTTCGCGCTCGCCAATCGCCGGCTTTACGGCCTGGGCACCAAGAAGTCCTTCGTGGCGCTGGGCTGGGTCGCCGCTAGCGACGATGGCGAGGGGATCGACTACCTGCTCGCCGGGCAGCCACAGCTTCTGGTGCGGACGCCATCGGGCGTCGTGCGTGAGCTGCCCCTGCCACCTCACCGGCTGCCTTTGGGTGCGCTCCTCGACGGGCGCTATGTGGCGAGCCGGGCGGCGGTTTCACCCGGCGACCTGATTTTGGGCTACTCCGACGGCGTGACCGAGGCGCAGTCTCCCGAGGGGGAACTCTTCGGTGACGAGCGCCTCGTGGCCGTGCTCGCCGGCGCGCGCGGCGCGCCGCGGGAGATCATTCAGCAGGTTCTCGACGCCATCGCGGAGTTCACGCGCGGCGCCGATCCTTACGACGACATCACTCTCGTCGCCATCGCCCGGGACGGAGGAGGAGAAGCATGCGACGTCGCCATCTGATTCTTTTGCTGTGCGGAGGCCTGGTGGCCGCAGCCGCGCTGATCGTTCCGTTTTGGCTCAGATCGTGCGGTGGCGAGTGGTCCACGAAGTCGCCCGCGGCACTGGCGGCGTTCGAGGCCGGGCTGGACGCCAGGATGCGGTTCTATATCGCGGACGCCGCGGTCAGTTTCAGCAGGGCGCTGGAGCTCGATCCGGACTTCGCGGCGGCGAAGGTTCAGCTCTCCGATCTGACGCGCGACAAAGAGGAGCGCGCGCGACTGAGCAAAGAGATCGAGAGCATCGACACCGCGCGACTGACCGAGCGCGAACGCTTTCTGGTGGAGCTCGCGCGCGCCAAGCGTGAGCGGCAGCCGGAGATCTCGACACGCTATCTGGCGGCCCATCCCCAGGACCCATGGGCGCTGTTCGTCGCCGCGGGACAAGCCTGGGATCGCGAGGACTTCCCGGCAGCAGCCGGTCTCTACGCCCGACTGCTCCAGGTCGACCCGAACTGGGTGTTGGCGCGGAACAATCTCGGCTATCTCGAGATGGCGCAGGCGCACTTCGCTGCCGCCGAGGAGCAGTTCCGCACCTACGCCTATGTCGCTCCCGACCAGGCCAATCCGCACGACTCGCTGGGCGAGCTGCTCTCCCTCGTCGGTCGCTACGACGAGGCGCGCTCCGAGCTCGAGCGGGCGCTGTCGATCCGCCCCGACTTCTGCGCTTCGTACGAGCACCTGATCGGAATCGCGATTTTCGAGGGCAAGCCGGAGGAAATGCCGCCGATCATCGTCCGGACGGCGGCGAGCTGTCCGCCAGGCTTGAAGTCGGCCCTCGAATGCGAGCACCGTTTTTTCGCGGCGTTCATCGCCAGGGATTTCGACGCCCCGTGGCGCGACGGCTTCGCGAGTTGCACCGGCAAGCCCGGGAGCCGCGGCACGCTGTTTCACCGCATGGCGCTGCTGGCGGGAAGAACGGACGACGCCATGGCCGAAGAGGAGGCGCTGGAACGGTCGGTCGTCGAGAGCCGCAAGGCCGGCTACGGCAAGAGCAAGGCGAGAATGATCGAGGCCGAGGCGCTGCACGCGCGCGGCGTGCACAAGCTCGGCGACGGCGATCCGCGGGCGGCGGCCGAGCTCTTCCGCGCCGCCGACGATCGCGCTGCCTACTGGGGAGTGGGGGAGGGCCGGCTCAAGCTCTTCAATCTGATCAATCTCGCGGTCGCCCACGACCGGGCCGGCGCCTCACAGGAGGCCCAGGCGGCGCTCGCCCACGTGAGCGCGGTCAATCCGGCTTTCGCCAAGACTTATGCGGCGGTCGTCGAGAGGTCCCCCGGACCGCGGTGAGTGTAGAGTTCGGCGTCGGTCCGACATCCCGGGGAGACTCGCCATGACGCTCGATCGCCGCCGTCTGCTCACGTCCGTCGCCGCCGGCACCGCCGCCAGTCTCCTTCCGTGGCGTGCGGCCTCTGCCGGTGCCGCGCCGGAGCCCCGGCCCGCGGCGCGACTCGTCGGAACCGACGGTGCGGTCGACTGGAAGGAGGTGCGAGCCGAATTCGATCTCGCGCCGGACTGGATCCATCTGGGCAGCTTCTTTCTGGTCTCGCATCCGCGCCCCGTGCGCGAGGCGGTGGCGCGGTTCGCCCGGGCGCTCGACGCCAATCCGCTCTCGATCGAGGAGCTCTTCGACCCGGCGCATGCCGACGACAACCCGGCGACGCGCAGCAAGCTGGCGCTCGCCGGATACCTCGGAGCCCAGCGCGACGAGATCGCGATCACTCCCAACACCACGACCGGCCTGGCACTGCTCTACAACGGCCTGCGGATTCGCGCCGACCAGGAGATCCTGACCAGCGAGCACGATCACTACGTGCAC
>JBDSRU010000254.1:0-4422 GCA_039929145.1 Thermoanaerobaculia bacterium | reverse complement strand
CACCCGAGGACGATCGCACCGGCGCGTGCCGCGGCGATTCCGGTGCGCATCCGCAACACCTTCCGCCCGGAGCATCCCGGGACGCTCGTCGAACGCCGGAAGACGATACCGGAAGGCACCGAGAGGGTGGCCTGCGGCATCTCCTTCACCCGCGGCGTGGCGCTGGTTAGCCTCTTCGGCCCCGGCATGGAGGGCGTTCCGGGAGTCGCCGCACGTCTCTTCGCTGCGCTTGCGAGCCGCGGAATCTCGGTCATCCTCATCACGCAGGGCTCGAGCGAGACCGCCATCTCCTTCTGTGTCGACGCCGCTGTCGCCGAAGAGGCCGAGGGCGCGGTGCGGGCGGCTTTCGAATCGGAGATCGATACCGGCCGCGTCGACGACGTCGTCGCGCGACGGGACCTTGCGATCGTCAGTCTCGTGGGCGACGGCCTGCGCGAGCGGGTCGGCGTCGCCGGCGGCTTCTTCGGCGCCCTCGGGGATGCGCGCGTGAATGTGGCGGCGATCGCGCAGGGAGCGTCCGAGCGCTCGATCTCGGCGGTCATTGCCGCGATGGACGGAGCGCGCGCCGTCGCGGCGGTTCACCAGCGGCTCTTCGAGCGCGCCTGGCCGGGCGATCTGCCCACGCCGCTGCCGGAAGCGATCTCCCAGCGGGCCGCGCGGAGCGCCCGGCGTGAACCGGAAGGCGAATGGGTCACTGCTTTTGCTCCGGCCGGGATCGGTAACTTCGCCGCCGGCTTCGACCTCCTTGGAGCTGCGATCGCGCCTCTGGACAGCACCCTGTGGGGCGACCGCGTCGCGGTCTGCCGTGCATCCGGGCGCAGCACGGGAGAGGGCGACCGCCTCGAGTGCCGCGGAGCGTTCGCCCGTCGGCTGCCGGCCGAAGCGCGCGACAACCTGGTGCTCAAGGCCCGCGACGCCTTCGCGCGGCGGATCGAGGCGCCTCTGCCGGCGCTCGACTTCGTGCTCCACAAAGAGCTGCCGGTTGCGAGCGGGCTCGGCTCGAGCGCCGCGTCGGTCGCGGCCACCTTGGTGGCGCTCAACGCGCTCCTCGGCGGCCCGCTGGACGACGACGCGCTCCTCGCTGCGGCCGGCGAGGCGGAGGCGCAGGCCTCGGGCGCGGTGCACCTCGACAACGTCGCGCCGGCGCTCCTCGGCGGGCTGCGCCTCGTCGACCCGGCCTCGGGCGCGCGCGCCCTGCCCTTTCCCGAAGGACTGCAGTTCGTCCTCTGGGTGCCGGCGCTCGAGCTCGAAACACGTCTTGCCCGGAGCGTCCTGCCGCAAGAGCTCTCGGTGCCGCATGCCGTCGCCTGGGCGCAGAACCTGGGAGTGCTCATCCACGCCCTCCACACCGACGACCGCAAGCTGCTCGCGAGCGTCCTGCGCGACTCGCTGGCCGAGCCCCATCGCGCCGCGCTCGTGCCCGGCTTTCGCGAGGTGCAGCGAGCGGCGCTCGCGGCGGGGGCGCTCGGCTGCACGCTCTCGGGCGCCGGGCCCGCGGTGTTTGCGGTGGTCGAGCCCGCGGCCGCCGAGGCGATCGCAGCCGCCGGAGTCGCCGCCTGGCGCACGGCCGGAGTCAAAGCCGAAGCCCGCCACTGCCGGCTCGATCACCTGGGCGCGAGGCGCGTCGCCAACGGAGCGGAGTGAAGCGATGATCGTCACCAGCACGCGCGACCTCGCGCTGCGCACGACGTTCGCCGAGGCGGTCGAGCGCAATGCGCCCGAGGATGGCGGCCTCTATCTGCCGCTCCTCGGCGCGGATGGACTGGCCCCGTTCCTGGATATCGAGGAGCTCCTCGCACTTCCGTTCCGCGCGCGCTCGACGGAGATTCTCGCCCGGCTGCTCGCGCCAGAGCTCGGACGGCTCGAAGTGGCTGCAATGGTGGACGCCGCCTTTCACTTTCCGCTCGTACACCGCGAGCTCGAGCCCGGAATCTCCGTGCTGGAGCTCTTCCACGGGCCGTCCCTGTCGTTCAAGGACTTCGGTGTCGGATTCCTGGCACAGCTCCTGGCCGCCTCTCGCGGGCGCGAGCCCGGAGGCCGCCCGCGCATCGTCCTCACGGCGACCAGCGGCGACACCGGAGCGGCAGTCGTCCACGCTTTTCACCGTCTCCCCGGATTCGCCGTCGTCGTGCTCTATCCCGTCGGCCGGATCTCGCCGTTGCAGGAGCGCCAGATCGCGACCTGCGGCGACAATGTCCTCGCGTTCGCCGTCGAAGGCTCATTCGACGAGTGCCAGGCGATGGTGAAGCGCAGTTTTGCCGACCCGGCGCTCGCGGCAAACGCCGGGCTGGTGTCGGCGAACTCGATCCATCTCGCGCGTCTCCTGGCGCAGGTGACCTACTATTTCGAGGCGGCGGCGCAGGTAGCGGAGGCTCGTGGCAAGCGCCCTCTCGTGGTCGCGGTGCCGTCGGGAAATTTCGGCAATCTCTGTGCCGGAGTTCTCGCGCAGCGCCTCGGAGCTCCGATCTCGACCCTGGTGGCGGCGACGAACTCCAACCGCACGGTGCCCGATTTCCTCGACGGCGAGCCTTTCGCGCCCCGGCCATCGGTAGCCACGCTTTCGAACGCCATGGATGTCGGCGCACCGAACAACTGGCCGCGCATCGAGCGGCTCTTCGACGGCGACGCCGAGGCGCTCCGCGCCGCTTTGCGGTGGGGAAGCGCATCCGACGCCGCGACCTTGAGCGCGCTCGCCGACCTCGCGCGACTCGACTATCGCGCCGATCCCCACGCCGCGGTGGCTTTCGACGTGCTGCGGCGCAACCTCCGCGCCGGGGAGCACGGCCTCTTTCTCGCCACCGCCCATCCGGCGAAGTTCGAGGCGACCCGCGATCCGGCACGCGAGCTTCCGCGGGCCCTCGCGGAGGCCGCCGCGCAACCCCTTCTCTCCAGGCCGCTCAGCGCCGATTCCACGGTGCTACGCGGTGTTTTGCTCGACATCGCGAACCGGCTGCACTCCTGACCGGAAAGGATTCTCCCTTGGCCAACCCCTTCCCGCCTCCTGCGTCCCGCCTTCCCGTCACGGTACTGGGTGCCACGGGCGTCGTCGGTCAGCGCTTCGTGCGCCGGCTCGCAGCGCATCCCTGGTTCGAGATCCGTCATCTCGCGGCGAGCGACCGGAGCGCCGGCAGGGTGTACTCCGAGGCTTGCGAGTGGCGTCTCGGCGGCGAACCGTACGCCGGATTCGCCGAT
Source organism: Thermoanaerobaculia bacterium (assembly GCA_039929145.1). Lineage (GTDB taxonomy): Bacteria > Acidobacteriota > Thermoanaerobaculia > Multivoradales > JAGPDF01 > JAGPDF01. Next base: position 1,230 of record JBDSRU010000254.1, on the reverse strand, counting down.
CGTGTTCTCGTGCCGTGTACACCGCAGAAAGCTTCGGCTGGAATCGTCTTCAGCGCGCTGGACACTCTTCCGGCGCGCGAGCTCGAGCCGCTCTTCGCCGCGGCAGGCGCCTGGGTGTTCTCGAACGCCTCGGCGTTCCGCATGGAGGATGACGTGCCGCTGGTCATTCCGGAGGTCAATGCCGCCCATCTCGCTCTCGTTCCGCGCCAACGCCGCGAGCGCCGCTACCCCGGCGCCATCGTCTGCAATCCGAACTGCACGGCGACGCTGCTGGCGATGGCGCTGGCGCCGCTGCACGCCGCCTTCGGCGTCGAGGCAGTGCTCATGACCTCGATGCAGGCGGTGAGCGGCGCTGGCTATCCGGGTGTCCCGACGCTCGACATCCTCGGCAACGTGATTCCCTACATCCGCGGCGAGGAGGAGAAGGTCGAGGAGGAGACGCGGAAGATGCTCGGCGCTCTGCTCGGTGAAGCGGTGATGCCGGCCGCGACGAATGTCTCGGCGGCCTGCCACCGCGTGCCGGTTCTCGACGGCCACACCGAGGCGGTGAGCTTGCGGCTCGCCGGAAATCCCTCGCTCGTGCTCGTGCGCGAGGTACTCGCCTCGTTTCGGGCCCTGCCGCAGGACCTCGCGCTGCCGTCCGCACCGTTGCAGCCGCTCGTCCTCCATGACCGGCCCGAGCGCCCCCAGCCCCGACTCGATCTCGCCGAGCCTTCGGGTCCGGTCTTTGCGCCGGATTCGGGGATGACGGTGCATATCGGCCGCCTGCGGGAGTGCCCGGTGTTGGGCGTGAAGTTCGTCCTCCTCGGCCACAACGCGGAACGCGGCGCGGCCGGGGCGAGCGTGCTGAACGCCGAGCTCGCCGTCGCCTCCGGCTGGTGGGCCGCCGACTAGGAGGAAATCGCGGCCTGAGACGCGCAGTCAGGCGATGGGCAGACGGAGCTCCGCGACCGCGCCCCCCTCGGAATGCGTGTGGAGCGCGACCTCGCCGCCGTGACGAAGAGTGACCTCGCGCACCAGAGTGAGTCCGAGGCCACGTCCGTCGCGCTTGGTGGAGAAAAACGGCGTGAAGAGCTGCATGGCGACCCCGGCCGGGATGCCTGCGCCGCCGTCGCGGATCGCGAGAGCGGCGGTGTCCCCTTCTTCCGTCAGCGCGATGGTGATCCGCCCACCGTCCGGCGTGGCGTCGAATGCGTTGCGCAGCAGGTTGAGCAGCGCCTGTTCGAGCTG
>JBDSRU010000253.1:0-9886 GCA_039929145.1 Thermoanaerobaculia bacterium | reverse complement strand
TCCACATCGGCACCGGCAAACCCGAACCGCTGAAGCACGCCCTCGCCGGCTACTGGTCACGCCGCATCACCGACGAACATCGCATGGTGTACCGCGTCGAAGGCGACGCCCTCCTGATCGCCCAGCTGCGCTTCCACTACTGAAGCCTTGCGACCCGCTGGCGCGGCTCCTACCAGCGGTCGCCGCGGCCGCGGGTGGCGCGGTCCATGGCGGTGGCGGCTTCGCGGTCGAGCTCTTTGGTGCGTTCGGTCTCGCGCTTGTCGTACTGCTTCTTGCCCTGCACGAGGCCGATCTCGACCTTGATGCGGCTGCCGCGCAGGTAGACCTGGAGCGGCACGACGCTGTAGCCCTTGGTCACCACGCGGCCGGCGAGCTTGTCGATCTCGCGGCGCGCGAGGAGGAGCTTCCGCGGCCGGTCCGGGAGGTGATTCTCGCGATTTCCGTGCGAGTAGGGGCTGATGTGGGCGCCGATCAGAAAGGCCTCGCCGCTCTTGAAGTCGACGAAGGCGTCGGAGAGCTGGATCTTCCCCGTGCGCGCCGACTTCACTTCGGTCCCGGACAGCACGATTCCGGCTTCGATCCGGTCGTGGATGAAATAGTCGAACGCGGCGCGACGATTGCTCGCCAGGGGACGGACTTCGGGGGGGTTTTCGCTCATGGGAAAGGTTCGGCCCGCCGGCTGATGGGCTCCGGCGGAGGTCCAGTCTATCGCCACCGGATGGTAGATTGGCCGCTCATGCCCGCCTGGCAGCACTTCCTGATCCTCGGACTGCTGCTCGCCCCGACGGGCGAGCCCACGATCGAGGAGCTCCGGGTGGCGGTGGATGGCGGGCAGGTCCTGGTCGGCTTCCACCTGGCCAACGGCCTCGACAGCGACACCCGCGAACGGATCGCCTCGGGCCTGCCGACGTCCTTCATCTACGAGCTCGAGCTCAAACGCGACCGCAAGCACTGGTGGGATCGCGGGCTCAACGCCACGATTCTCGAAGTCGTGGCGATGTACAACGCGGTGACCCGGGAATACCTGGTCAACACCAAGCAGGGCGGCAAGCTGATCGAAAGCCGCACGGTGCGCGACGAAGAGGAGCTCGAGCTCGCGATGACGGTGTTCGAGAACTTCCCGGCCTTCACCCTCGAGGCCGACCCGGACAACTCCCGCTTTCTCGTGCGCGTGAGGGTCGATCTCGGGCCGGGCGCGGCGCTGGGCTTCATCCCGTACCAGCGCTCCACCGGCTGGCTCGAGTCCAACAAAGTCCGGCTGCGCGCGCCGGAGCCCTGAGCGGCGGCCCGTGGACTTTCGCGAGCGCTTCCAGCAGCACCGCAAGGACGGCCGCTTCGTCGCGGCCTCCCTGGTGCTGGTGCTCGCCGTCCTCACGCTCATCTACTACCTGATCCAGCGCGGCCGGGACCTGCCTTCCGTGCTGGTCACCAACAAGGTCCTGCTGTTCGTGCTGGTCTATGCCGACGCGCTCCTCATCCTGGTCATCCTCTTCGTGCTCGCCCGCAACCTGCTGCGACTCTTTCTCGAGCGCCGCCAGAAGGCACTCGGGGCACGCTTCAAGACCAAGCTCGTGGCAACCTACGTCGGTCTCTCGCTGGTGCCCGTCCTGCTCCTCTTCTTCTACGCCAGCGAGCTGCTGCAAGGTTCGATCGACCGCTGGTTCTCGAGCTCGCTGCGCTCGGTGCTCGAGCGCAGCAGCGCCGTGGCGCAGTCGCTCCAACGTGAGATCGGCGACCGCAACTACCGCGAGGCGCTGCGGGTGGCGAGACTGCTCTCCGGTCTCGGCCTCGAGGAGGCCGGTGCCCGGGCCGAGCTCGCCACGAAACTCGCGCAGTGGCGCGACGAGTCCGGCGTCGCCTTCCTCGGCGTCTACCTGGAGAGCGACTTCGTCCACGCCGTCGTCGATCCCGAGTCGGGGCTCAACGACCTGCCGGAGGTGGGACGCAACTTCCTGCTCGACGCCGCCAAGAGCGGCCGGGCGAACCGGGTCCTGCTGCCCGCCGGTACCCGCGGCCGGCTGATCCTCGCCGCCGCCGCGGGCGCCGCTGCCGACGGCAGGCGCCGCCCGGTGGTCGTCACCGGAACGCTTCTCGACCCGGTCACGAGCGACCAGAGCGAGGAGCTGATTCAGTCCTATCAGACCTATCGTCAGCTCGAAGTGCAGAAGCGCGACTTCGCCGCCAGCTACTGGCTGATGTTCGTGCTGGTGACCCTGCTCATCCTGCTCGCCTCTTCGTGGGCCGGGCTGTTTCTCGCGCGGCGTCTGATCCTGCCGATCCAGGCGCTCGCTGAAGGCACGCGCCGGGTGGCGAGCGGCGATCTCGACCAGCAGATCGAGGTCGCCGCCGACGATGAGATGGCGACCGTCGTCGACTCGTTCAACAGCATGACGCAGGAACTGCGGCGCAACCGGGAGGAGATCGGACGCAGCCACCGCGAGCTCGTGGCTGCCAACCGCGGACTCGCCGAAGAGCGGGCTCTGGTCGGCGCGATCCTCGAAAACCTCGCCGCCGGCGTGATCGCGCTGGGCAGCGACGGCATGGTGCTCTCGGCGAACGCCGCGGCCCTGGACCTGCTCGCCCAGAAAGAGGGCGAGCTCATCGGCCGCAAGCTCTCCGATGCCTGGAGCGGGACTGAACGCGCGCGACTCGAGAGCCTCATCGAGACCGCCCAGGAGCACCCGCGCGAAGCGGCGGAGGTGAGCGTCGTGCTCGGCGGCGAGCGCCGGACATTCGAAGTCAAGGTTTCGTCGCTGCGCGATGGCGCCGGACGCGACACCGGAAAGATCGTCGTGCTCGAAGATCTCTCCGATCTCATCAAGGCGCAGAAGCTGGCGGCGTGGACGGAGGCGGCGCAACGCATCGCCCACGAGATCAAGAATCCGCTCACCCCGATCCGACTGGCGGCGGAGCGTCTGCGTGTCAAACATCGAGAAGGCGATCCGGGCGTCGGCGAGTTGCTGGAAGAGAGCGTGGCGATCATCGTCCGCGAGGTCGGCAAGATGCAGTCGCTGGTCGATGAATTCTCGCGCTACGCCCGCATGCCGGGTCCCCAGCTCGGCGCCACCGCCATCGAAGGGCTGGTATCCGAGGTCGTCGCGCTCTACCGCGACGTCAAACCCGGCGTCGCCATTCAAACCGCGATCGAGCCGTCGATCGGCGACATCTGGGTCGATCCGGAACAGCTGCGACGCGTGCTGATCAACCTTCTGGACAACGCCGTCGAGGCGACCGACGCTCCGGGTGACGTCGAAGTCCGCGCCGAACGGAGAGGAGAGCGCCTGATCCTCGAGGTCGCCGATGCCGGCAACGGAATCCCCGCGGAGGACCGTGAAAAGCTCTTCCTGCCCTTCTTCTCGCGCAAGAAGCGAGGCACGGGGATGGGCTTGGCGATCGTGCACCGCATCGTGAGCGATCACAACGGCTCGATCCGCGTCACCGAGAATCTGCCCCGCGGTTCGATCTTCACCATCGAGCTGCCCGCGCGCTGACCGGCAGGCCGCCAACGTAGCGCCCTGCGCTGCCTGTACAATCGACGGATGCAGGAAACCCCGCAGCAACGCATCTCCAGGGAACTTCGGGCGGCGATGAAATCGGGCGACAAAGTGCGGCTGTCGGCACTGCGTATGCTGCTCACCGAGATTCAGAGCGCCGGCCTGCGTGGCCCGGCGACCGGCGGCGAGCTCGACGAAGCCGGTTTCCAGGCGCTCGTGCGGAAGGCGATCAAGCAGCGCCGCGAATCGGCCGAACAGTTCCGGCTCGGCAATCGCCCCGAGCTCGCCGCGAAGGAGGATGTCGAGGCCGAAATCTTCGTCGCCTACCTCCCCCGCCAGGCCTCGGAGGAGGAACTGCGGCAGGCGATCGAGCTCCTCGTCGCAGGCATCGCGTCGCAAGGCCTCGAGGGCAAGGCCTCGCTCGGCGCGGTCATGAAGGCGGCCCTCGCGCAGTTCGCCGGGACGGCGGACGGCGCCGCCGTGAATCGCATCGCCCGTGAACTCCTCGCCGGAGGCTGAAGTCTTGAAATCGGTTCTCGTCGGCACCGCTGGACATGTCGACCACGGCAAGACCGCGCTCGTGCGCGCGCTCACCGGCATCGACTGCGATCGCCTCGAAGAGGAAAAGCGGCGCGGAATCACCCTCGATCTCGGCTTCGCGCATCTGCCGGCGTCCGCCGCCGGAGCGGACACCGGAGGCGCACTCGAGCTCGCCTTCGTCGACGTCCCCGGGCACGAGCGTTTTCTTCACAACGCGCTCGCCGGACTCGGGGGCGTGCGTCTGCTCCTGCTGGTGGTCGCCGCCGACGAGGGCATCCAGCCGCAGACCCGCGAGCACCTGGAGATCGCCGGGCTCCTCGAGCTTCCAGGACTCGTCGTGGCGCTCAACAAGATCGACAGTGTCGATGCCGAGACCACGGATCTCGCCGAGCTCGAGATTGCCGAGCTCCTCGCCGGCACGCGGTTTCCCGGTGCCCCGATTCTGCGGGTGTCGGCGCTCACCGGCGACGGTGTACCGGAACTGCGTGCCGCGCTCGAAGATGCAGCCGCGGCGCTGGCGTCGATGGACCGCGGCGGCGACCCTGCCCGGCTTCCGGTGGACCGGGCCTTTCTCCTCAAAGGGCAAGGAGTCGTCGTGACCGGAACACTCGTCGCTGGCTCCGTCACGGCGGGCGACACGCTCGAGCTCCTTCCAGAGCGGCTTTCCGCTCGCGCCCGCGCCGTCCAGGTGCACGGTCGGCCGCAAAGTGCCCATGCCGGAGAGCGCACCGCGCTGCAGCTCGCGGGGATCGACCTTCCGGCGCTCGCGCGCGGCATGGAGCTCGCCGCACCGGGCGCGTTCCGCGCCACCCGCCGCCTGCTGGTGCGCTGGCAGATGCTCGCCAGCTCGCCGGTCGCACTGACGAGCCCCGACGAGCCGATCGCGGTGCGGGTGCATCTCTTCGCGTCGGAAACGATCGGCACCGCCAGGCCGCTGTCGGCATCGGGGATCGCCCCGGGCGAGTGCGGCCTGGTCGAGATCGCGCTTGCCGGCCCGGTCGTGGCGGTGCGCGGCGACCGCATCATCGTGCGCCGGCCCTCCCCGGCCGCGACCATCGGCGGCGGCACCGTGCTCGACCCATGGTGGCGCAGGAAGCGCCGCGGCGATCCGGCGGCGCGGATGGCGGCGCTCTCGGGCGACGACCGCGCCGCCTTGCTCGCCTGGGCCGGCGAGTCCGCCGAGCGCGGCCTGACCGCGAGCGCAGCGTCGGCGCGCACCGGTCGCAGCCGCGCGCACATCGAGGCTCTGCTTGCAGCCCTCGAGGCTGAAGGCGCCTTGCTGCGGCTTCGGCCCCTGGCCACGGACGATGCAGCCAGGCATTCCACGCACACGGCACCTGCTCGCTTCGTGCTGCCTGCGATCCTCGAAGCGGTCCGGCGTGGCGCGCGCGCCGAGCTCGCCCGATATTTCGCCGAGCATGCGCTCGAGCTCGGCCTGTCGAAAGCCGCGGCGGCGCGCCTCCTCTTGCCGCCCGCCGCGCGGGCGCTGGCGGATCTCTACTTCGACCGCCTTGCAGCCGCGGGCGACATCGACCTCGCGGCCGGCGACGTCCGCTTCCCCGGCCGCGCGATCGAGCCTCCGGCCGAGCTCTCGCCGCTGGCACGCGCCATCGTCGAGCGCTACGTCGTCGCCGGGCTTTCGCCGCCTTCGCCGGGCGAAGTGGCGCGCTCGCTCGATGCCAAACCCCAGATCGTCGAAGGCCTCGTTCAGCACCTGGTGAAGCGCAAGCAGCTCGTGCGTCTCCCGGCGGGCCTGATCTTCGCGAGCGCAACTCTCGCCCAACTCGCGACGGACCTCCGCGCGACCGGCTGGACGCGCTTTTCCATCGTCGCCTTCAAGGAGCGCTTCGGACTTTCGCGCAAGTGGACGATCCCGCTGCTCGAGCATCTCGACAACATCGGCGTGACGCGGCGTAGCGGCGAGGAACGCGAGCTTCGACCCGCGGCGACTTCATCCAATGCGGTGAAGTCGGACCCATCGCGCTGAAGCGCGCGATCTGCGCGCCGTCGCGAATCCGTTCAATGTCGTGGAATTGAACTCAGCACGCTGAAGAACGTCTTCATCGCGAGCCCCTCGACGACGCGCTCGCGACCTCCGCTCCGTCCATATACGCCGCGACTTGTCGCGCGTTCCGGCAGCGAGAGCGCGAAGTTGGCACCGATCTCGCCTCTTCGTACTGCATTCGGAGACTCGCGGTGTACGCGGAAATCCGAACGCAACCATGAGGGAGGAAACTCTATGCACAGATTTCTGAAGGCAATCGGACTGGCCCTTCTCGTCGCGCTCGCATTTGCGACGGCGGCGATGGCGCAGGGCATCCCCACCGGCCGCCTTTCGGGGCGCGTCACTGATTCCGAAGGCAACGGCGTACCTGGCGTGGCGGTCGAGATCTCTTCGCCGTCGCTGCAAGGCGTGCGCTCGACGACGACCGACCTGAACGGCGACTACGTCGTACCCAGCCTGCCGCCAGGCGAATACACCTCGACCTTCACGATGGATGGCTTCGAGACGCAAAGCCGGACCTCCCGAATGGCCTCTTCGCAGGCCGTGCAGCTCGACGTCAACATGTCGCTCGCCGCCGTCACCGAGACCATCGAGGTGACGGGCGAGGCGGTGACGGTCATCTCCAAGGACAACACCAACTCGACCACCGTCTCGCAGGACATCCTCGAGGCACTTCCCGGCGCCCGCACGCAGCTGGCGGCGGTCATCCTCTCCCCCGGCGCCGCGGCGACAGGGCCGGCCGGGGCGATCACGATCTCCGGCGGCCAGTCGTGGGAGAACACCTATTCCATCAACGGCGTGAACGTCAACGACAACATTCGCGGGACCCCGAACAACCTGTTCATCGAAGACGCGATCGAAGAGACGACGACCTCCTCGTCCGGCATTTCCGCCGAGTACGGTCGTTTCGCCGGCGGCATCATCAATACTGTGACCAAGTCGGGCGGCAACGACTTTCACGGCAGCCTGCGCGACAACGTCACCAACCAGAGCTGGAACAGCGAGAACCGATTCTCGCCTGAGCCCGAGGACAAGGTCCGCAGCATCTACGAAGGAACCATCGGCGGCAGGATCCTGCGCGACAAACTCTGGTTCTTCGGCGCCGGGCGTTCCTTCGAGACGGACGCCGTCGCGACCACGCAGCTGCTCAACATTCCCTACAACGCGACCAACGAGCAGGACCGCTACGAAGGCAAACTTACCTTCTCGCCGACCTCGAACCATCGCCTCACCGGTTCCTACATCGACATCAGCCAGAAGCAGCTGGCGCCGCACGGCGGTCTCGCCAACTACCTGGTCGACCTGTCGGGCCTTGCCACCCGCAGTCTGCCCAACACCCTGCTGGCGGCGAACTACTCGGGCGTGCTGTCATCGAGCTTCTTCGTCGAAGCGCAGTACTCGGAGCGCGCGTTCAACTTCGACCCCTCGGGCGGCACCGATCCGTCGTTCCCGGGCGGCACGCCGATCTTCGACTTCACCAACGGCGTGATCTACAACGAGTCGCTCTTCTGCGGCACTTGCGCCGACGGCGGCGACGAGCGCAGGAATCAGGACTACCTCGCCAAGGCGAGCTACTTCCTGTCGACCAAAAGCTCCGGATCGCACGATCTGGTGTTCGGCGTCGACGTTTTCGACGACATTCGCACCAGCAACAACTACCAGTCATCGACCAACTTCATCTTCGGCGCCGACGCCTCGCAATTCATCAACAACGTGGTCTACCCGGTGATCCAGAGTCAGGCCGAGGGCGGCGGCTCCTACCTCGCCTATTACCCGATCCTCTCGACCAGCCTCGGGACCCACTTCAAGACCAACTCGGTCTTCGTCAACGACCGTTGGCGCCTCTCCGACAACCTGAGCTTCAACCTCGGCGTGCGCTACGACAAGAACGATGGCAAGGACGCCTCCGGCACGACGGTGACCAAGGACGACGCCTTCAGTCCGCGCCTCGGCGTGAACTGGAACCCGGACGGCAACGGAGTCTGGTTGCTCAACGCCTCCTACGGCCGCTACGTTGCCGCGCTCTCGGGCGCGGTTGCGAACTCTGGCTCGTCAGCCGGCTCGCCGGCGACCATTCAGTGGTCTTACACCGGTCCGAGCTTCAACCTTCCCGGCCAGCCTTTGACGACCTCCGAGCAGGCGCTCGCGGCGGTCAACGACTGGTTCACCTCGATCGGCGGCGTCAACAACACCTCCCTGCTGCAATTTGTGAATATTCCTGGCGGCGGCCTCGTCGTCGGCACCGACGTCGCCTCGACTTACGCTGACGAGCTCACCATCGGCGGCGTGCGCAGCTTCGGCGCTAAGGGTTCCGTGCGGGCCGACATCGTCTACCGCGAGTTCGGGAACTTCTATTCGACGCGCCGCGACACAGTGACCGGACGGGTCCTGAACGCCAACGGCAACCAGGTCGACCTCGGCGTCATCCAGAACGACAACGACAACCTGGAGCGCACCTACCTCGGCCTCCAGACCTCGTTCAACTTCCTCATCTCCGACCGCCTGACGGTCGGCGGCGCCTACACCCTGTCGCACGCGGAAGGCAACTTCGAAGGCGAGAACCAGGGCTCCGGCCCGGTCACCTCGGCTCTTGAGAGCTATCCCGAATACAAGGAAGCCCGCTGGAACGCTCCCAAGGGCGACCTGCTGATCGACCAGCGCCACAAGCTGTCGCTGTTCGCCGTCTGGGAGGCGTTCAAGTCCGATCGCCAGCGCCTTTCGGTGAGCGCCCGTCAGCTCTACACCTCGGGCTTCGCCTACTCGGCGGTCGGCAACGTCGGCACCCGCGCCTTCGTCACCAACCCGGGTTACGTCTCTCCGCCGAGCCAGGTGCCTTACTACTTCTCCGATCGCGGTGCCTTCAAGACCGACGACATCACTTCGACGGCGATCGGCCTCAACTACTCGCTGTTCTTCGGCGCCTTCGAAGTCTTCGGTCAGCTCGATATCCAGAACGTGTTCAACGAGGACGGCGTGATCATCGTCAACCAGGCCGTCTTCACCAGCCGCAACGACCCGACGAAGCAGGCTTTCGATCCCTTCACCCAGACGCCCGTCGAGGGCGTGCACTGGAGCAAGGGCCCGAACTTCGGCAAGGCCACTTCGGTCAACGACCTCCAGGCGCCACGCACCTACGTCGCCTCGGTGGGGGTTCGCTTCTAGGGCAGTTCAGCAGCCTACGTCCCAGCCCCTGGCGGTCAGCGACCGCCGGGGGCGTTTCTTTTTGAGAGAATCGACTCGCGGCTGAAGCTCGCTCGTCCGCAAGGCTGCCGATCATCGTGCTCGCGGCGTTGACTCTCGCCGTGTCCGCCTGCCGGGACCGGGCGGACTCTCCGCCCGGACCGCAGGCACCGCGCCCGCCGATCGTCCTGATCTCGATCGACACGCTGCGCTCCGATCATCTCGCCGCCTGGTCCGGCCGCACCGACCTCGCGACCCCGAGAATGTCCGCGCCACCGGCTGGGAAGATTTCTCGATCGCCGACTTCAAGGAGCGCCTCGGCCTCTGCCGCAAGTGGGCCATTCCCCTTCTCGAGCACCTGGACGGCAGCGGAGTCACCCTACGAGTGGGCGAGGAGCGTCAGCTCCGCCGCCCCCGCAAGCCGATGCAGGGCACTGGAGCCAAGTCCACAGCGCTGAAGAAACTCGCCTCCTCAGAGGCTCCAGAGGGGAACCACAAATGACCCATAGCCAGATTGCTTACGCCATTTACGACCATTACTTCGGACCTTTCTGGAGTCAGCATCGATCTCGCGATAGGGTAGAGCCTTCGGGCCCCTGCGGTGTACGCGAGGAGCGCGGACGTAACTACGAAGGGGGTATCTCAATGAACAAGTTCCAAAAAGTAG
>JBDSRU010000252.1:0-3755 GCA_039929145.1 Thermoanaerobaculia bacterium | reverse complement strand
CCACAAGGTCGCGCCGCAGGACAACCGCGGCATCGGCCACTTCAATCTCGAAGAGGAGTACCGCAAGGTGCAGGGCCTGTTCACCGGCATCAAGCTCCTGATGTGGATCGTCGGCGTGGGGACACTCGCGGCCGGCGCTATCGGCGTCTCGAACATCATGCTGATCATCGTCCGCGAGCGCACCAAGGAACTGGGTATCCGGCGGGCGATCGGTGCCACACCGTGGATGGTGCAGGCGCAGATCATTCTCGAGTCGTTGCTCCTCACGCTGGGTTCGGGTCTGCTCGGCCTTTCGGCGGGCGTGGGCGTGCTCGAGCTGGTCAGCCGCTTGATCGCCGCTGGCGGCTCGAGTGGGGAACCGCAGATGTTCCAGAACCCGGGCGTCACGCTCTCCGTGGCGCTCCAGGCGCTCGCCGTGCTGGTCGTCTCCGGCGTTCTCGCCGGCTTCGCGCCGGCGCGCCGGGCGGTAGCGATCACACCGATGGCGGCCTTGCGCAGCGACTAGCAGATCGAATCCGCGGCCGCGGCCGCGTCGAAGGCAATGTTTCTGGCTGAAGTTGGAGAGGGCGCAATGAAGAAGGTGATCGGAATTCTCGTGGCTTTGCTGTTCGCGGCGGTGGTCATCGCCACCGGCGTCTTCCTGTTTCGCAAATCGCAGACCAAGCCGGTGGTCTATCAGACGGCCTCGCCGGCGACGACGGACATCATCCGCAAGACGGTCGCGACCGGGGCGGTGGTGCCGCGCAAGGAGGTCCAGATCAAGCCGCTCATCTCCGGCATCATCGAGGAGCTCTACGTCGAGCCCGGCCAGCTGGTGAAGACGGGCGACCTCGTCGCCAAGGTGCGGGTGATTCCGAACATGGTCGAGCTCTCCTCGGCCGGGTCGCGGGTGAACAAGTCGAAGATCACGCTGGCCGATGCCGAGCGCGACTACCTGCGCAACAAGAATCTGGTCGAGGACGGAACGATCTCCGCCGCCGACTTCCAGAAGTCGGAGATCGCCTGGGAACAGGCCAAGGAAGACTCGAAGGGTGCCCAGGACAATCTCGACATCGTGCGCAAGGGCACGAGCGTGCGCATGGCGTCGGCTTCGACGACGGTGGTCAAGGCGACGATCGGCGGCACGGTCCTCGAAGTTCCGCTCGAGGTCGGCAACTCGGTCATCGAATCGAACAACTTCAATGACGGCACGACGATCGCCGCCATCGCCGACCTCGACGATCTGATCTTCAAGGGCAAGGTGGATGAGTCCGAAGTCGGAAAGATCAAGCCCGGCATGGATCTCGAGCTCACCATCGGCGCGCTGCCGGAAAACAAGCTCCACGCCACCCTCGAGCGCATCGCGCCCAAGGGCGTGGAGGAGAACGGCGCCATCCAGTTCGAGATTCGCGCCGCGCTCGCGCCGCACAAGGACCTGCTGATCCGCGCCAACTACAGCGCCTCGGCCGACATCGTGCTGGAGAAGCGCGAGCAGGTGCTGGCGCTCGACGAGGGCCTGCTGCAGTTCGAAGGTGAAAAGGCGTACGTCGAGGTCGAGACCACGCCGCAGAAATTCGAGCGCCGCGACATCACGACCGGCATTTCGGACGGCATCAAGATCGAGATCGTCTCCGGCCTGACCGCCGCCGACAAGGTCAAGAACCCGAACGCCGATCTCGCCTCGCCGAAGAAGTAGGCGCCGGGCTAGAGGCGCTGCCCGGTCCGTCGAGTGCAAGTCAGACCTGTTGCACGATCACGACAGACCGAAGTCCAACCTTTCGCTCAGCTGGAGCGCAGCAGTCGGTCATACTCATCGTGATCGCCGATCCAGAACCAGACGTACGTCTCACCCTCGAGCACGGCGAGCGCGCGATGCTGACGGTCGACTCGAGCTGACCAGAGCCGGCCGATGCTCCTGAAGTGGAGTGAAGGGTGTTTCGGGTCCTGCTTGAGCAGCTCGAACGACCCGTCCGCCTGTGCGCGAACCCGTTCGGGAAGCGCGTCATAGAGCTTCCAGAACTTCCCGGTCGCGCGATGATTCACAGGGACCGGGTTCGGCCGTTCTTCAGATCTGCGAGCGCTTCGTCAGCCGCGGCATCGAGGCGTCCCTCGGCCACGTCTTCCGCGAGCCTCGCGTCCCAGACCTTCGCATCGAACTCGACGAACCACCGTCGGAATTCCGCAAGCTCCGGGCCCGAGAGCTCGCGGACAGCCTGCTCAGCCTCGCGAATCGAACTCATGTTCCGATTGTAGCGCCGGAAGCGAGGCGGCCGGTAGACGTGAGCCCACAAGGCAAATGTCCCCTCTACAAGACCTGACTTGCGAATCATCTGAGCCGGGGTATCCGGCGCCGCCACTACGTGGAGCGTAGATCGCCCCTGCCCGTGGCGCGATCCGCGAACGTTTTACGTTTCCATTTTCGATGACTCAAGGTGCCTTCCCCGACTCACCGTCCTTCGACGGGCCGCAGAACGCCTCGCGGAGCGCGGCGCTCATGGCGCTGGCGCCGCGATTTCTCACGGCGGGGGCGTATCTCGCGGCATGGATCGTGCCGGCGAGTTTGCCGGCGGGATTCGTCAGGGCGATCTTCTTTGGATTGATACTCGAGTTCCTGCTGCTGCACTCCTACCCGTTCCTCAACTTCCTCGCCGGGGTGGAGCGCGGAGCAAGCTGGGGGCGCCGTCTGCGCTCGTCGCTCGTCATCCTGGGATTCGGTTCGTTCTACCTCGTCATGGCGGTCGCGTTGGGCTGGGCCACGCACTCGTGGACGCCGCTCTGGACGATCGCCTGGCTGCTCGGATCGCGGATCTTCGACGTCGCGCTTGCCGGCGAAGCGCCCGCTGCCGTGGCGCAGTCGCGGACCGAGTCGTGGCTGCGCCACCTCCTGCTCTACATCTTCCTCGCGGTTCTCACCTCAATCGTGCCGCTGCCCGCCCTGGGCTTGTCGCCGGAGATCGTGGCGAGTTTCGCGCTGCCGGGATCCGGCAGCTGGATCGAACGGCCCCAGTGTGCGCTCGCCTTTGGCGCGCTCTACTTCGGCCTCGGGGCCTGGTTCGACCTGCGTTCGCGCTTGAGGAGTTAGGGCGCCGCTGGCGGTGGTTTTGGAGCCGCCAGCTTCGCCCTGCACGCCTCCACCCATTGGATGAACCCGGCGTGCTGGTTGCGCACCGCGCTGGCGATGACGCCCTCGCGCTCGAGCCAGCGGCCGTAGAAGTTGATGAGCGCGGACTCCTCCTTCGAGCCGGGGGCGGGGAGGCGGACGAGATCCAGGGCCGTCTTCTCGTAGCGGGAGATCTCCTCCGGGTCGATCGCTCCCGACGGCGGGTGCGTCGGGACGACGCCCTGAATGCCGAGCTCCAGCCGGCCATTCGGCGGCGGAGTGGGATCGGCGGAGAGAGGGCGCCCCGCACGGTCGAGGCGAAGCCGGGCGTACGGCGCGGTGACGCGGATGCCGTCGGAGGTACGCGCGTCGAAGCCGTAGGCATAAGCGTGCCGAACCCAGGAAGTTTGCGTATCGGGCGGCCAGGCGAGCGGCAGCGGCGGTGTCAGATGGCGCTGCCAGAGAAACGGTGGCGGCGACGTCGCCAGCTGCGGAGCGACCTTCATCCAGATCGGATCCAGCAGGACGCCAGCGCCGTCGTCGCCCGGAGGATGTCCTCCGCCCGCGCTGTTCACCGTGAGAACCATGCCCGCCAGAAGCGTCAAGGACGGGAGAGGGAGCGAGGTCAGCAGCGTTCGCACAGATCCTCCGGAGCTTCAGACGTCGTCTTCGCTCC